>CAJXIC010000158.1 GCA_913054385.1 uncultured Pseudomonadota bacterium | reverse complement strand
CATTTCTCGAACGTCACCTACGGCCACAGCAACGGCTTCCTCGAGAGCTACGAGTCGGCCTTCCACTCGATCCACTCGATCCCCATCGCCCGGGAAAACGGAAGCATGCAGCGCGATACCTGGTTCAGCGCAGGACGCTGCCTCCGCGAACTCGAAGACCCGGCCGCCGTCGGCCGGCAGGCGGCGGAGCGCGCCTTGCGCCGCCTGGGCTCGCGCCAAATCCCCACCTGCGAAGCCCCGGTGATCTTCGATTCGGGGACGGCCGCGAGCTTGGTGGCCCAACTGGCGAGCTGTCTCAGCGGCTATGCCGTTTACCGCAAGGCGAGCTTTCTCGGGGAAAGCATGGGCGAAAATATTGCCGCCGCTTCGGTCACCCTGATCGACGACGGCCGCAAGCCCGGCGGTCTCGGCTCGAAGCCCTTTGACGGCGAGGGCCTCGCCACCCGGCGCAACGTGCTCGTCGAGGGCGGGCGCCTCTCGAGTTGGCTCCTCGACTCCTATTCCGGGCGAAAACTCGGCCTGCCCTCCACCGGCAACGCATCCCGAAGCGCTGGCAGCGCGCCGGGGGTGGCTGCCACCAACCTGTGGATCGAACCCGGCGAAGCTTCGCTGGGCGATCTCGTAGCCGAAACGAAACGGGGCCTGCTGGTCACCGAGTTGATCGGCATGGGCTTCAACCCGGTCACCGGGGATTATTCCCGGGGCGCCGCCGGCCTCTGGATCGAAAACGGTGAAGTCGCCTACCCCGTCGAAGAGATCACCATCGCCGGAAACTTCCTCGAGATGTTGCGCGGCATCGACGGCGTCGGCTCCGAGATTTTGTGGCGCGGGAGAATCGCGTCGCCGCCGCTGCGGATCGCGGCGATGCAGATCGCGGGAGCGTGATGCCGTGAGCCCGTCGCCGGAAATCATGCTGGGGCTCTCGCTGCCCGACGTCGCTCGCTGGTCCGAGCGCGTGACCGTGGCGCTTGGGCAGAATCCGGGGGCGTTCACCGGCCCGGGCACCAACACCTACCTGCTCGGCACCGGTGCACAACGCATCCTGCTCGACACCGGACAGGGCGTCGATGCCTACCTGCCCGTGCTCGAGCGCGCCCTCGACGAGGCCGGCTGCAGCGGAATCGAAAGCATCGTGCTCACCCACGGCCACCCCGACCACACCGGTGGACTCGCGCAGGTGCTCGAGCGTTTCGGAACCTGCCCGGTGAAGAAGTTCCCCGGCCCGGGCGACGCGGCGCTGGGCGTCGCCATCGAACCCCTCGCCGACGGCAGCGTGATCGAGACCGAGGGGGCGACCCTGCGGGCGCTCTTCACCCCGGGCCACGCCGTCGATCATCTCTGTTTCGTGGTCGAAGAAGATTCAGCGCTGATCTCGGGCGACAACATACTCGGTGTCGGCACCACGGTGATCCCCGCCGAGAGCGGCGACCTGCTCGAGTACATGCAATCGCTCGAGCGCGCGCTTTGCGAAGCGCCGCGCCGCATCTACCCCGCCCACGGCCCCTGTATCGAAGACGGCGTGGCAAAGATCCGTGAATACATCGCCCACCGCCTGCTTCGCGAGCGCCAGATCTGCGCCGTGCTGGCCGACGCGCCCGCCGGAGCCACGGTCCCCGAGATCTTCGCCATCGTTTACGAAGCCTACCCGCAGGCGCTGCACGCGGCGGCGGGCCAATCTGTCACCTCGCACCTCATAAAGCTCGAGCGCGAGGCCCGCGCCCAGCGGAGCGACGGCGACGACCCGGTGCAGGCTCGCTGGCAACTCGCCTGAGCCCCGCTCAGAAAAGCACGGCGTCGAGCGAGTAGCCGCCGGGGCCGGTCAGGAAGAGGGCCGCGCAGACGACCGCGAGGTTGATGGTGTACTCGGCGCCGGGCGGGTCGTTGGTGATCAGGTAGCCCGCGCCGCGGTGACCGAGGCGGCCCGCCACGAGCATGGTGACAAAGAGCAGCGCGCAGGCCGGGCGCGCGAAGAGCCCCAGCGCCAGCAACGTGCCCCCTGTGATCTCCGAGGCCATGGCGATGCGCGCCTGCAGCGGCGCCATCGGCACCCCCAGCGAGTCGAGCCAGGCCGTGAAGCCCGCCATGTTCCCGCTGCCCACCACGCCGAGCTTGCCGAGCCCGTGGACCACGAAGCAAACACCGACGAAGAGCCGCAGCCCGAGTACGGCCAGGTCGATCCATGCTGTAGACGAACCGGTCAGCGCACTTCCGAGATCCATCGTTTGCCTCCGCGTGGGCCAACAGGTGTACCACCGCGATCGCCCCGCCGCCCTACCCGGCAGGCGGGCAAGGCTTGACGCCGACGCTCCAAGCGGCAGGCGGGCAAGGCTTGACGCCGCCGCTCGCGCCGGGTAACTCGCCTGCATGTCACCTGCGCTCTCTCCCCCCGCCCCGGCCCTCGTGCTGGCCAGTGCTTCGCCGCGCCGACGAGAGCTGTTGCGGGCGGCCGGGCTGGACTTCGAGATTCAGCCCGCCGACATCCCCGAGGCCCACCTCCCGAGCGAAACGCCCGGCTGCCTAGCCGGCCGCCTGGCGCGCGCAAAGGCCCTGGCCGTGGCCCAGCGGATCGGTGTCAGCGACCCGAACGCGACGTCGGTCGTGGTCCTCGGCGCCGACACCGTGGTGGCGCTTGGCACGCGCATTCTCGGAAAGCCCCGCGATGAAAGCGAAGCCGTCGAAATGCTCAGCACCCTCGCCGGCCAGGAGCATCTCGTCTACACCGGCGTGGCCCTGGCCCGGCCCCCGGGTGAGCCCTGCGGCGACCTCGTGGTTTCGAGCCGCGTGCGCATGCGCACATCGACGCAGGCCGAACTCGAGGCCTACGTGGCCCGCGGCGAATCCCTCGACAAGGCGGGCGGCTATGCCCTGCAGGGGGAGGGACGCCGCCTCGTCACCGGGGTCGAAGGCAGCGAAACGAATGTGATCGGGCTGCCCGTCGAAGAGACCCTCGCGCTGCTGGCCCGGGCCTTTGATGAGACGGCGACGTGAGCGACCCCCCGGCGACCGATCCGAATGCCGCCCCGACCACAGAAACGATCGCAGAAGCGACCGCAGTCGCCGAGCGCGTTCGGGCCGTGCAGGCGCGGATCGCCGCAGCTGCCGAAGCCGCCCACCGCCCCGCCGACAGCATCCAACTCGTGGCGGTCTCGAAACGCCAGCCCGTCTCCCGGATCGTGGCGGCCGTCGCCGCCGGGGTCCGCGTGCTCGGCGAGAACTATGTCCAGGAAGCACGGGCGAAGCGCCCCGAAGTCGAAGCGGCGCTGACCGCCCTCGGCCTGCCCTCCCCCGCCTGGCACATGATCGGACCGATCCAGCGGCGCAAGGCGCGCCTCGTCGTACAGGGCTTCGAAGCGGTAGAGTCGCTGGATCGTGTCGAAGTCGCGATCGAAGTCGACCGGCGGGCGCAGGCCCAGGGGTGCAGGATCCCCGTCCTCTTGCAGGTAAACACCAGCGGCGAGGCCCAGAAGGCCGGCGTCCCTGAGGGCGACACCCGCGCGCTCTTTGCAGCCTGTCGAGACCTCCCCGGCCTAAAGATCGAGGGCCTGATGACGCTCCCCGCGGCGGCACCCGACGCCGAAGCCAGCCGGCCCGCCTTTCGGCGGCTGCGCGAACTTCGGGACCGGCTAAAAAACGAACCGGGCGGTGAGGGCCTCACACAACTCTCCATGGGAATGTCCGGCGATTTCGAGGTGGCGATCCAGGAAGGCGCGACACGGGTCCGGGTGGGGACGGCGCTCTTTGGTCCGCGCCAGGAGGATGCATGAGCCAGCGACAATTCGAGGGACGCGTCGGCTTCATCGGCTGCGGCGCCATGGCCCAGGCCCTCGCCGGGGGACTGGCGAAGGCCGGCATCGCCGCCGAGCGCATCGCCGGCTCGGACCCCGAAGCCCCGAGCCGTGAAGCCTTCGAAGGCGCCAGCGGGGGCACGGCCCTCAAGTCCAACGCCGAACTCGTCGGCCGCAGCGACGTCGTCGTGCTCGCCGTGAAACCCGGGCTCGTGCCCGAAGTTCTCGCCGAAATCGCCCGCGAACCCGGACTCGACCGGCCCCTGTGGATTTCACTGGCCGCCGGGGTCCGCATCCGCAAGATCGAGTCGGCGCTGGCCGCCTCCGCCGTCCGCATCATTCGCTCGATGCCGAACACCCCCGCCATGGTGGGGGCGGGCGCCACCGGGCTCTGCGCCAACGCCCACGCCACCGAATCGGACTGGGCGAATGCCGAGGCGCTCTTCGGCGCGGTCGGCATCACCTGGCGCGCGCCCGAAGAGGCCAGCCTCGACGCGGTCACCGGGCTCTCGGGCAGCGGCCCCGCCTACGTCTTCCTCTTCCTCGAGGCCCTCGAGGCCGCCGGGGTCGCGGTGGGGCTGCCGCGCGACGCCGCCGCGCGGCTTTCGCTGCAGACGGTCTACGGCGCGGCGCAGCTGGCGCGAGAGCGTGAAGAGCACCCTTCCGAACTGCGCGAGAAGGTCACGTCTCCTGGGGGCACCACCTTTGCCGGGCTCTCGAGCTTCGAGGCCGACGGTTTCCGCGCCTCCGTCGAGCGCGCCGTGCGTGCCGCCACCCAGCGCTCGGTCGAACTCAGCGGCGACGCCGACGACTAGATTGCCACCGCCCGGCGCGGGCGACCGGCTCACGGCCCCCTCTCCGCTCGCTGGCAACCGCCCCGTGAGTGGGATACAAGATCCTCCCGGCCGAAGGAGCCCCCGATGCCGATCTACGAGTATCGCTGCGACAAATGCGAGCACGAATTTGAGCGGGAGCAGCGGATCACCGCCGACCCTGTAAAAAACTGCCCCGCGTGTCGCAGCCGAAGGGTGAAGCGGCTGATTTCCCGGACCTCGTTCGTCCTGAAGGGCGGCGGCTGGTACTCGGACCTGTATTCGAGTGGCAGCAAGGCGAAGGCGGGCGATTCTGGCGGCGAGGGCACCGCCGGGAAAGACTCCACTGCGAAGAGCGACACCAGCGACTCGAAATCTTCCGAGAAGAGCAGCGCGAAGAAGGACTCTTCGAAGGACGGCAAGAAGGCTTCGAAGTCGAGCCAGCCCGCCGCCTGAAGCCCCCATTTCCGGTCGCATTTCGTATACTGCCGCCACCTTCCCCCCCAGGATCACGAGGCGTACCCGGCATGACCCCCCAAACCAGGGCGGCCGAGGTGAAGACCGTCGTCGTCGACGGGCTGGCCCTCGCTAAAACGATCCGCACCGAACTCGCGGCGCAGGTGCAGGCAGAGATCGACGCGGGGGGCCGCGCGCCCTGCCTTGCCGTGGTGCTGGTCGGCGACGATCCGGCGAGCCTCTCCTATATCAGGGGGAAGCAACGCGCCTGCGAACGCGTACACATGAACTCGGTCGAGCACTGCCTCCCCGAAGCCACGAGCCAGGCCGAACTGCTTGCACTGATCGCCCAGCTCAACGCCGACGACGGCGTCGACGGCATCCTGGTGCAGCTGCCGCTACCGAAGGGGATCAATGCCGAGGTCGTGGCCGAGGCCGTCGACCCGGCGAAGGACGCCGACGGCATCCACCCGCTAAATGCCGGCAAACTCTGCGCCGGTACGGGCGAGCTCGTGGCCTGCACGCCGCTGGGCATCATGGCGGTCCTCGACCATCACCAGATCGAACTCGAAGGTGCCCACGCGGTGGTGATCGGTCGCAGCGACATCGTCTGCAAGCCGATCTCGTTCCTGCTGCAGCAGCGCAACGCCACCGTGACCATGTGCCACTCGCGCACCCGCGACCTGGCCGAGGTCTGCCGCAGCGCCGACGTGCTGGTGGCCGCGGTCGGTCGCCCGCGCATGGTGAAGGCCGACTGGATCCGCCCGGG
>CAJXIC010000157.1 GCA_913054385.1 uncultured Pseudomonadota bacterium | reverse complement strand
ACGGCCTGGCTCATGGCGCTAACCTTGGCGTTCGCGCCTTCCCCGGCGACAGCGACGCGAATCGACGCGCGGCGCTGGAGGGATGCCTCGCGGCTGTCGGCGCGGCGCAGGGACCAGCGCGCCTCGAGGTGGACCGCGCCGTCGGCGCGCACTTCGAAGGCCTGGACCTCGACCCGCAGTCGCAGCCCATCGCGCGGCGAGGCACTGCGCAACGACTCGACCCGAAAGGAGGGCAGGCGCGTTGCCAGGTTTTCGGTCAGCACGCGGGTGGTGTTCTCGGCGAGATCCGCGCCCCAACGCGCAGCCGGGACGAAGGAGAGTTGCACCGGGTTCTGGCGGGTGACGATTTGTGATCGATCGAGGTAGTCCGGGAGCGTGATCGGATCGACCACCAGCGCGGGCCCGTCGGCGGGGTCGCCGGGGAGTGTCTCCGCCGGAGGCCATGCCACGAGCACGAAGGATTGGGGCGGCGAGGCGGATTGGCAGCCGAGAAGGGCGACCAGAAAAAGGCCGATCGCGCTCTTTGCGCGAAGCGTCGACGTCATTCGGATCTCTCTTCGCTGCGGCCAAAGAGCAGGCTATTCGGTTCCTCGTCGAGAGTGTCCGCGAGGCGCCGCAGTGCCTGGGCGGCCTTGCGAACCTCGCCGAGGGTGCGGTCGAGTTCCACCGGGATGGCGGCGTCGGGCTCGAAGCCCTCGAAGGTTGCGGTGGCGGCCTTCGCCAGCGGGCCGATGTGTTGGTCGAAGCTTTCGAGCGAGGCGCGCAGCTGTTCCAGGGTTTCACGGGTCGCGACCAGGACCGGCCCGGACTTCTCGGCGAGTTCGGCGGCGAATTTGCGTGTCTCCACCAGCGCCGCCCGCAATTCCTCCACCGAGGCTCGCAGGTCCTCGGAGTTCACGATGTCATCGATGCCGGCCAGCACGGAGAGCAGCCGATCGGCGATGCGCTCGAGCGGAATCTCCTGGAAGCGGCCTGCGAGTTGGTCGGCGGCGCGCTGGAAGCGCTCCATGTCCGAGGGCAGCGTCGGGAGCTCGGGGTAGGGGGTATTGAAATCGACCAGGGTGATGGGGGAGCCGGGGTAGAAGTCGAAATCGACGTAGAGTTGCCCCGTGAGGAAACTCTGCGACTTGAGCTTCGCGCGCATGCCGCGGTCACGGACCAGCGCGGCCACGGGGAAGGTGCCGCTGCGGTCGTTGTCGCCGTCGATGGTGCGGAAGGCGGCGGCGTCGGTCTCGATCTGGACCTGGATCTGGACCTCCTCGTTGGGGATGTCCATCAGCGCGAAGACGCCCTCGACCCGGCCGATCGTGACGCCGCGGAACTTCACCGGGGCGCCGACGCTGAGGCCGTTCACCGAGCCGTCGAAGAAAAGGGTGTAGCGCCGCTTTTCCTTCCAGAAGTCGGCGCCGCCGAAGAAGAGCAAGCCCGCCACCAGCAGGGCCACGGCACCCAGCACGAAGGCGCCAATCGTCGTCGGATTCGCTTCTCTAGCCATTCTCTCCCCTCCGCAGGAAGGTACGTACTTTCGGGTCCGGGCACTCGTCCCGGAGCCAGGCAGGCGATCCCAATGCCAGCTGCGTATGACTCTCGGCGTCGAGGAACAGCGCCTTGGTCCCGATGCCGAAGATGCTCGCGAGTTCGTGGGTGACCATGACGATGGTCGAGCCGAGGGTCTCTTGCAGCAGCAGGATGAGTTCGTCGAGGCGCTTCGAACTCAGGGGGTCGAGCCCGGCCGAGGGTTCATCGAAGAAGAGGATCTCGGGGTCCAGGGCCACGGCCCGCGCCAGCCCCGCACGCTTGCGCATCCCACCGCTGATCTCCGCCGGTCGGAAATCCTCGAAGCCAGCCAGGCCCACCAATGAGAGCACCCAACTGGCGCGATCGCGGATTTCCGCCTTGGAGAGGTCGGTGTACTCGCCGAGCGGGAGCGCGATGTTTTCGGCCAGCGTCATCGACGACCACAGCGCCCCGGCCTGGAAGAGCACGCCAAAGCGCTGCATCCAGCGCTGGCGCTGGGCCGTCGGGGCTTCCCAGAAATCTTCGCCGCGGTAGAGGATGCTTCCACGCTTGGGCCGCGTGAGGCCGAAGAGCGCGCGCAGGAGCGTGCTCTTGCCGCAGCCGCTGCCGCCGATGATCACGAAAATGTCGCCGCTCTCGATCGAAAAATCGAGGCCGTGCTGGACACTGAAATCGCCATAGCCGATCTCGAGGCCGCGGACTTCGATTTGTGTTCCGGTAGAAGACATGATGTCGCCGCCTCAGATTCCGAGCACGTTGTAGACGAGGGTGAGCGCAGCCGAGGTCAACACGATCCACACGATGGCGGTCACCACGGCGGAGGTCGTGGCTTCGCCGACTGCAGCCGAACTTCTTCCGCTCTGCATTCCGCGCAGGCATCCAGCGACTGCGATGGCGACGCCGTAGACCGCGCCCTTGAAGAGGCCGGTTCCGAAATCGGCGAGGTCGAGGGCGGCGCGGGTTTCATTTACGTATTCGGCGAAGTTCAGGTCGAGAATCGTGACGCCGACGACCAGACCGCCGAGGATGCCTACGAGATCCGAGTAGAGCACCAGCAGCGGCATCATGGCCACCAGCGCGATCATCCGCGGCAGCACCAGGAAGTCGATCGGGGGAATGCCAAAGGTCGAGAGTGCGTCGATCTCCTCGTTGGCGGTCATGGCGCCGAGCTGCGCAGCGAAGGCCGCGCCGGTGCGCCCGGCCATGATGATGCCGGTCATCATGGCACCCATCTCGCGTGCCATTCCCAATGCGACGAGATCGGCGACGTAGATCTGGGCACCGAAATATTGGAGCTGCACCGCTGCGACGAAGGCGAGGATCAGGCCCACGAGGAAGCTGATCAGCGAGACGATCGGCAAGGCGCTGGGCCCCGCTTCCTGGATCACGCGCCACACGTCTCCGCCCCGGAAGCGCGCGCGTCCGCGAACCAGTTTTATGACGGAGAGCGCCACTTCTCCGACGAAGGTCGTGACCTTCTGCGTCTCGACCCACGCCCCGGCAGCGCGCACCCCGGCGCGGGCCAGCTTTCCGTGGGCAGCGACCTCGGGGCGCGCGGGGTCCGCTTCGGGCACCGCCGTGGCCAGCGCCAACAGTCGACGCGCCCCGCTGGGAAGCGCATCGAGTTCGACCGCGATGCCGAGCGCCTCGGCGCTGCGGACGAGCTTCAGCAGGAACGCCATCAGCGTGCTGTCCCAGCTGCGCAGGGCATTGGTCTCGAAATGGATGCTGCGAATTTCGTCGTCGATCGCCGCGAGAGCGGCCGCGGCGTCCGGGGCGGGGCCCGGCGACTCGAAGGTTCCGGCCAGGCGGATGCACAGGCTTTCGTTCGAGGGTCTGGAAACAAGGACTTCGAAAGCGGGTTGCATCGGGTGGGGTGGCCTATGCCTCGGGGATCGATTCGCCCCGCACGAGATCTTCGACGGTCTCGCGCCGGCGCACGAGGTGGGCATTGCCGTCGCGCACCAGCACTTCGGCGGCGAAGGGTTTCGAGTTGTAGTTGGAGGACATCACGAAGCCGTAGGCACCTGCGCACTCGATCGTCAAGATTTCGCCCACACGGGCCTCGAGGACCGGTTCGCTGCGGACGATGCCGCCCTCGTCCTGGGTGAAGATGTCGCCGGATTCGCAGAGGGGGCCACCGACCACCACCTTTCGCAGCGAGCGCTTTGCCGCCTCTTCGGCGTCGAGGGCCAGCGAGATCGGGTGATGCGAGCCGTAGAGGATCGGGCGGGCGAGGTTGTTGAAGCCGGCATCGACGAGGTAGAAGGTATTCGAGCCCATCTTCTTGGTGGCACGAATTTCGGTGAGCAGGCTGCCGGCTTCGGCCGTCAGAAAGCGACCCGGTTCGATCTCGAGTTCGACGGCGTGGCCGAACGTCTCTTCCAGAGCTTTTCGATCGCGATCCCAGATCGCGAAGTAGGCGTCGATATCGACTTCGGGGTCTTCTTCGCGGTAGGGCGTGGGCAGCCCGCCGCCCGCGGAGAGGGTGCGTACGCTGGAACCGACGCGCCGCGCAAAGCCAACCGCCGCAGCGCTCACCTTGGCCAAGTGCTCGAAGTCCACCCCGGACCCGATGTGCATGTGGATGCCGGTGACACGCAGGCCGTGTTTGTCTGCGAGCATCACGGCATCTTCCAGGTTCGCATGCCAGATCCCGTGCTTCGAATGTTCGCCGCCCGTGTTCGTCTTGCGGCTGTGGCCGTGCCCGAAACCTGGATTGATGCGCAGCGTGATCTCGCCTCCCGGGACCCGCTCGCCGTACTGGTCGATCATGTCCGGCGACCCGCAGTTCACCGGGACGCCGCGATCGAGGACCATTTCGAGGGAGTCTCGGTCGAAGATGTCGGCGGTGAAGACGATGGGGGCCGGTTTGCCGGAGGCCGAATAGCCAGCCAATTCTGCGCGGTGGATCTCACCGGCGCTGACGGCGTCTACGAGCACGCCCTTGCGACGCACGAGGTCGAGGATCGCGAGGTTCGAGTTCGCCTTCTGCGCGTAGCGGACGGTGTCGAAGGCCTTGAAGCGGTCGATCTGCGCCTCGATCCGGGCCGCGTCGTAGACGTAGGTCGGAGTGCCGAACGCGGCGACCAGATCGGCGATCGGAACGCCCCCGATGGCTGAGCGCGCGGCAGGAAACCGGACTTCGGGAGGCGCCATGGCCGAAGCCTACCACTTCCCCGTGTTCGGCATCGAAGCCCAGGGTTCCTGAGAGGGAAGCGCGTCCCCGTCCTGAAGCAACTCGATCGAGACGTTGTCGGGCGAACGCACGAAGGCCATGTGGCCGTCTCGCGGCGGCCGAAGGATCGTGACTCCGGCGTCCTGCAGGCGTTCGCAAATCGCGTAGATGTCCTGCACGCGATAAGCGAGATGGCCGAAATTGCGCCCCTCGTCGAGTTCTTCGGGGTCCCAGTTCCAGGTGAGTTCGACCTGGGCTTCTTCGTCACCGGGAGCCGAGAGGAAGACCAGGCTGAAGCGCCCCGCTTCGACATCGATGCGGCGACGCTCCACCAGCCCGAGTTTGGCGCAGTAGAAATCGAGCGAAGCGTCGAGATCGCGGACGCGGACCATGGTGTGGAGGTACTTCATCAAGGTGTTTCCTGGTGGGCGAGAGGCAGGGGGCGGCGTCAGTCTAGTGCGGAAGGGGAGTGCGGCACCCTTCTCGATGACAGGATTGGCCGGAGGGCCTAGGCTCGCCGCGGGCGCGCCGCCTCTCCCGGACTTTGTCTCGAACTGGCGGGTGTGGAGTGAATGAGGATCTCAAAGGCAGACGAAACGCGACCTGTATTGGTGGGTGTCGGGCAGTGGCTTTCGCGCGAGGACGATCTCGCCGTGGCAGCGGACCCCCTCGAGGCCATCGAGGCCGCTCTGCGCCGAGCCTGCGAAGACGCGGAGCTGCGTTTTGCGGACCTCGCCGGATTCGACACTGTGGCCCTGGTCGATCCGATCGGCTGGCGGGCCGAGAACGCCTGCGGGCTGCTGGCCGAGCACCTCGGCGCACACGGAGCACGCCGAGTCCAGACCGTCCTTGGCGGCGAGATGGGTTGCCGCCTGCTCAACGAGGTCGCGGGAGCGATCGTAGAGGGCCGTTCGAGGCGCGCCTGTGTGACCGGGGTGAACCTCTTGCGGACGGCGCTGCGGGCCAAGGCAATGGGCGTGAAGCTGGATTGGCCGAGCGGCGGCTCGGGAACGGTCGAGCGCGTCGGCCGAGTGAAGCCCGGTGTTTCGGATCTCGAGATGGCCTACGGGCTCGGCGTTCCGGTCACGGTCTACCCGATGTTCGAGAACGTCCTTCGCGCCAAACGCG
>CAJXIC010000156.1 GCA_913054385.1 uncultured Pseudomonadota bacterium | reverse complement strand
GTCGCGAGGCGCCCGATGGGGCTCACCCGGTTGAGCACCACGATAAAGACCTTGCGCAGGTGGTCGGGTGGGCACTGGAGTTCGCGGACTCCGTGCCAGGAGTCGCCGCGGCGCAAAAAGAGGAAACTGTGGTTGCCGCTGGCGCACGCCGGCGTCGCCGAATCGAAGTCTTCGAAGGCCGGCGCGGAGCGCCGCGAAAAGCGGCCGCTGTCGTCGAGGACCACGGTTTCCCCGCCCCAGGCGGGGTCCCAGTCGTCGTCGGAATTCAGGTAGAAGATATGCGATCCCAGTTTATGCACCGCGTCGCAATGGGGTGAGACCGAGCAGCCGTTCGGGGTGAAGTGCCAGTGGAAACTCGATGCCGAATCGCAGCCGAGCATGCGCCGCAAAAAGCCTTGGTAGCGTTTGGATTCGAGTTCGGCGATGAACCCCTTCCAGGCACTCGAGAGCGCGAGTTCGGGGCGGTATTCGAGGGCGTAGCGGTCGTGGGAGCGCTGCCCGTGCCGGCGCGTTTCGCCCATCCGCTCCTTGAAGAGGGAAAGCGGCGGGAGGGTCGTGCGCAGCGCTTCGCGCCCATCGACCGTGAGAGCGCCCTCCGGGTTGATCCAGGGGTAGGGATCGCGCGCCTGGAAGGCTTCGGCGTCGAGGGCATCGAGCACCTCGAAATCGAGGAAGTGCATCGCGCGAGCGTAGGCGAAGCCGACGGCGACCGGAAGCGAAGCGCTCCCATGGCTGTGGCACCATGGGGGCCTGCGCCGGTTCGCGCGGGCAGAAGGGGGAGATTTCGATGTCCGACGCCGTTTCGGCTTTCGAACTCGACCAGATTCGACTGCCGGTGCGCGCTGGCGTCACCCCGAGTGCTCGCCCGACCGTGCGAATTTTCATCGGGACCGAGGCGGCACAGTACCGGGCCGATCGCGTTCTGGTGTGGTCGATCGAGAAGGTTCGCGACCCCGCGCGCGAGTACGAGATCACCCTGTTGCGCGACCTGCCGGGTTTCGATCGTCGAAAGTGGACGACCTCGTTCACGAACTTTCGCTTCGCGATCCCCCACCTCCTCGCGGGCGAGGGTCGGGCGATCTATAACGACGAAGACCAGATCTACCTGCGCGATCCGGCAGAACTCTTCGACCTCGATCTCGGGCCCCACGGCTACCGCGCGGTATCGGCTTCGGACACTTCGGTGATGCTCCTCGACGCCGAGCGCATGCTTGCAGTCTGGCCGCTTCGCGACTGCCAACGCGGCTCGAAGCGAAGCCTGCTGAAGCGCGCAGCGGGGGTCCCGGGCCTCCACGGCTTGCTCGACGCAGCCTGGAACGTTCGCGACCAGGAGGACCGCGCCCGCGACATTCGCTGCCTGCACTACACGACGCTGCACACCCAGCCCTGGCGGCCCTTCCCCGATCGCTTCGTCTACGACACGCACCCCGACGCGGGGCTCTGGTTCGATCTCGAGCGCGAAGCGAACGAGGCCGGTTTTCGGCTCTTCCATCGCGCAGCGCCGAGCCGGGCCTTCGCGGCGAGTTGCCAGAAGGCGGCCGACGCGTCGCCGGCCGACCCTTCCGCGAGCGCGCTCGTCGATGCAGTCCTGCGCTATGGCGCCGACGACGTTCTCGAAGTCGCCGGAGTCGGCGAGAAAAAACCCGACGACGAGCCGACACGTTGGGGGCGAGTCGGCCTGGAAGATTTCCTGTCGAATGCAACGGGGACGCCAGGCGCCGACGCGGTGGTGTGCCAGGATCTCCTGGATGCGCTGCCCCGAGACGATGTCCCGTGGGTTGTCGATGCGCTCTTCGCGTCGGCCCGGCGCATCGTCTTCGCCCGCGTGCGCGGTCGCCTGCCAACGCGAAGCGCGGGGCGACGCGGCCCGCCCAGCGGCACCGAAGGGGGCCCCTCGTGGTGGCGCTTCGTCTTCGAGAGCGCGGCGAGGCGAAGACCCGGCGTGGCGTTCGAGGTCGAAGTGCAGGACGACCCCCGCTTTCCCCTGGCGGTGTCGGGGTTCTTGTGGGGCGGCCCACGCCGGGAGTCGGAAACTCCCCGGGTCGAAGTGATCTGCGACCAAGAGCCGTCGGCGCGCGCTTCGGTGCAGGCGCTGGCCGAGGCGCTGCCCTGGCCCTACACCTGGCGCGCTCCCGACGGGTCGGGGGAACTCCCGGATCTCCTGATTTCCGCGGGCGCCGGGGCCGCGTCGGTGGCACGCGCCGTGCGCGGGCAGAGCCGTGGGCGGATGCTCGCCGTCCACCTCGGCGCCCCCGGAAGCGACCCCGCGCGCGACTTCGACCTTGGCGTCGTTTCGTGCTCGGCCCGAAAGTTCCCGCACCCGCAGAGGATGTCGATCGTCGGGCCGCTGGTGGCACCGCCGAAGGTCCTGCCTGCGGGGGAGGGCGGGGGCGTTGCGCTACTGGTTGGCGCGAACGATCCAAGACGGGCCTGGACGCAGGGTTTTGCAAGTCGCCTGGCCGAAGACGTGGCGCGTTTCGTCGCGGCGCGCGGCACGTCCTTTGAGATCGGTGTCATGGGAACACTCGAGCCCGGTGTCGAGGCGGCTCTTCGCGCAGGGCTTCTGGAGCCCGGCGCATTTCGCGTGGGGCTGGACGGCGATGCCCTGGCCGACATCGTCGCGAAGGCTTCGGTGCTCGTCGTGACGGGGGACGACGAGAGGCTGCTGGCCACCGCCTGCGCGAGCGGTCGGCGCGTCCTGCTCTACCCGGTTCCGCGCCGAACCGGCGACCTCTGGCTCGCGGCGCAGGATGCCCTTCGGAACTTCGTGTGGCGGCGCTCCCGGGCGCGCCCGCTCAATAATCGGGGGACAACGCGGCCCCAGCAGTGGACCGAACTCCTCGCGTCCCGCTGCATCGAGCGCGGCTGGGTCGATCCCGTCCCCGAATCCGAGATCTTTCACCGACGACTGCTCGAGGAAGGCACCGCCGGACGCTTTGGAGAAGTCGAGACGACGAAACCTTCGGCCCTTCGCGAACTCGAGCGCGTCGCGGGCCGCGTGCGAGCGCTTCTCGGCGCCTAGCGTTCGCCGGGTATCGCGGGCTTCAGGCGGCGACGGCGGAGGGAGATGCGAGGTCCTCGCAGGCCTCGACCAGAACGTCGCCGAAGGTCGCCGACGCGCAGCTCAGGTGGCCGCCGGCAATTCTCCGGGTGCGGGCGCCCGGGATCGTGCGCGCCATGTCGAGTTGGACGGCACGATCGATGGCGGCGTCGGAGTCGGTGACGATCACGGTGGTCGGGACGTCGATCTTCTCGAGCCACGGCGTCGCGTCGTAGCGGCCCAGGTCGGCGCCGGCTTCCAGGACCATTCGCCAGTCGTGCCGGGCCATCTCGGCGCCGGCCCAAAGCGGCGAGGCGTGTCGGTCGGAAAAACTGGGCAGGGGAAGCAGTGCCTCGAGGATCTTGCGCGGGAGGTAGGTGCCGATCTGGGTCAGCCTCGCGGTTCCGGCGAGGGTGCCGAGGAGCGCTTTGGCCGTGCGGCGCTGCGAAGCGGTCGCGATCAATCGGGGTCCGGTGGCGCAGAGTACGAGCCCCGAAACGAGTTCCGGATGCCGGTGCCACAGCAGCTTCGCCACGGCGCCGCCCATCGAGTAGCCCACCGCAATCACCGGGCCGTCTGAGACGGCGCGAATGAGTTCGGCGGTGTCATCGGCGCAATCTTCGAGACGGAAGGGACGCAGGCTGCGCAGCCCGCGGCCGTGTCCGCGAAGGTCCGGGGCCAGCACCCGAAACGACTGGCCCAGGGGCGAGAAGGCACGGAACCAGTTGAGGCCGCCGGTGGCCATCCAGCCGTGCAGCAGGAGCACCGTGGGGACCGACCTGGAACCACCGACTCCAAGACCACCGGCTCCGGGACCACCAGATTCGCGGTAGAAGGCCTCGCCGCAGTCGAGGTCGATGCGGCGGCCCCGCGGCAGTTCGCTGCCCTCGGGCATCACGCTTCGGCCCAGATCGCCGAGGCCGATCCCGTCAAGGGTCGCGTTGCAGATCGCTTCAATGTCCACGTGATCTCCCTCGGTCCAGAACCCGTTGGTGCGCTGGTTGCGCCTGCATGAAAATTCGAGGGGGGGGTACGGGAAGAAGTATGGAGCGGGCCAGCAGGCCCCGCCAGCCACAGGCCGGCGAGAGGGGGCCGGTGGCGGGCGACAGCCGACTTGCGATCCGCCTGCGTGTCGGGCACACTCCGTCCGCTTCGGCGCTCGCGGGATCTTTCCGCTGACACTCGACCTGCAGACCACCCGAGGCACCCTTTCCGACGGTTCTTCTCGGCGGCTTCCAGTTCTGGCGCACTCTGCCGGATCGCCGGCCGCCCACACGATTCCACCCCACCGCGGCTGATTTCTGTCCGCCATCCACCAGGGAGACCTCCCATGGCTCGCTTCACTTACGACCGCCTCTCGACCCAGGACGCGACCTTTCTCTTCTTCGAGAACGATCACGTCCACATGCACGTGGCGGCGACGCAGATCTACGACGCCGGTCCGCTTCGCTCTAAATCCGGGGGCATCGACATCGACCGCTTCAAGGCCGCGATTCGCAGCGCTCTGCCGAAGGTGCCGCGCTATCGCCAGAAGATTCGCTGGATTCCCATCTGGAACCATCCGGTGTGGATCGATGATCACCAGTTCAACCTCGACTACCACATTCGCCACACGAGCCTTCCGAAGCCCGGAAACGATAGCCAGCTGAAGCACCTCTCGGCGCGCGTGATGAGCCAGGCTCTCGACCGGGATCGACCGCTGTGGGAGACCTGGGTCGTCGAAGGTCTCGAGAACGATCGCTTCGCCGTGATCACGAAGATTCATCACTGCATGATCGACGGCGCTTCGGGTGTCGACCTTTCCTATATCCTGATGTCGACTTCTCCGGAAGTCGAAGAGGCGGAAGAGCCGCCGACCTTCCGGCCCCGACCGGTGCCGACTTCGCTCGAGCTGATTCGCGACGAGTCCCTGCGCCGCGCGGCGGCCCCGCTCGACGCCCTGCACGGGATCCAGAATTTCGTCTCCCAGGCCGAGGACCTGAAGTCCGAGATCGGTATGAGACTCTCGGCAGTGGGGGATCTCATCGGCGCTTCGCTCAAGCCCGCTTCTCCGTCCCCGCTCAACGGCGACCTGGGTCCGCACCGGCGCTTCGACTGGCTCACCATGTCCCTCGATGACGTGCGCGCGGTCCGTCGAAAGCTCGATTGCACCCTGAACGACGTGGTGCTCTCTGTGGTCAGCGGCGCAGTGCGAAAATTCCTGATCAAGCGACAGGCGGACCCCTCGGCAATTGACTTTCGGGCCGCTGCGCCGGTGAGCATTCGCAAGCCCGAGGACGCCGGCCAGCTGGGAAACCACGTGTCGTCGTGGATCGTTCCGTTGCCGATCGACGAAGCCGATCCGCTGGAGCGCGTACGCAGGATCCACGCGACGACCCAGAAACTGAAGGAATCGCGCCAGGCACTCGGCGTCGAGATGATCATGGGTGCCGCGGAATTCATGGGCACCATGCTGCTCTCGCTCGGCGCGCGTGCGGCCTCGGGGCCGATCAATACGATCGTGACCAACGTGCCCGGTCCCCAGGTTCCGCTCTACATGCTCGGTGCGAAAATGCAGGCGATGTATCCCCAGGTTCCGCTTCTCGACGACATGGGCCTCGGCGTGGCACTGATGAGCTACGACGGGAAGCTCTGCTGGGGCTTCAACGGAGACTACGAACTGGTTCCCGACATGAAGGACCTGGTGGCCGCGGTGAAGGAGGGCTTTGAAGAACTCCAGGCGGCTGTCGGACTCCACGTGGTCGAGGGGGAGCCCGTCGTGGCCGCGAAACCGCACAACCTCCGGCTTGACCAGCGCCTCCGGA
>CAJXIC010000155.1 GCA_913054385.1 uncultured Pseudomonadota bacterium | reverse complement strand
GCCGACAAGCGAAGCCGTTTCGGCGGACGGGATCTGCGCGGGCTTGCGTGTACTCGAACTCGGTTCGGGCGCCGCGGGTCCGGTGGCCACCCGCTATTTCGCCGAGCACGGTGCGCACGTGATTCGCATCGAGTCGGGAGAGCGTCCCGACTTCCTGCGCGTTCTCTTCATCACGGCGGATAGTCGCTTCGGTGTCGACGGCTCGCCGATGTTCGTGCTCCTGAACCCGAACAAGGATTCGGTGACGTTGAACCTGAAGCACCCGGAGGCACGAGCACTCGCCCAACGCCTCGTCGCCTGGGCCGACGTGCTGTGCGAGAACTACGCCCCGGGCGTGATGGAGAAATTCGGCCTCGACTACGAGAGCCTGCGGGGGGTGAACCCCGGTCTCGTCATGGTGAGCGGCTGCCTCTTCGGGCAGACCGGGCCGCAGCGCGGTTATCCGGGTTTTGGGGCGCAGGGGTCGGCGATTTCCGGTTTCAACCACCTCACCGGCTGGCCCGATGGACCCGCCCTGGGCCCCTACGGCACGATCACCGACTCGCTCTCGCCTCGCTTCGTGGCGCTCTCGCTGGCGGCTGCGCTGTGGAGACGTGAACGCTCGGGGGAGGGCGAGTACATCGACGTCTCACAGATCGAGACCGCCGTGTATTGCCTCGCGGAGGTGGTTGCGCGCTTCTCTGCCTCGGGCGAGATCGTCACGCGCCGGGGCAACCGCTCGGAGACCTGCGCGCCCGTGGGGGTCTACCCGTGCCCGGGCGAAGACCGCTGGATCGCCATCGAGGTGCGCGACGACGACGAGTGGCGAGCGCTCGTCGGCGTGATGGGCCGCCCCGAGTGGGCGCGCGACGCATCCCTGGCCGACACCGCGGGACGCCTGGCGGCGGCCTCGAAACTCGACGAGGGGCTGGCGGCATGGACTCGGGGCATGGATGCTTTCGAGTTGATGCAGGCGTTGCAGCAGGCCGGGGTTCCCGCCGGCGTCGTCCAGACCTTCGCGGACCTGCGGGCCGACCCACAGCTCGCGCACCGCGGGCACTGGGTGCGTCTCGAACATTCAAACCTCGGTGAACTCGTCTTCGAGCGTTCGGGTTTCCGCTTCTCGGGGGGGTCGGGCGGGTTCGAAAGGCCCGGACCCAACCTCGGGGAACACAACCGTTCGGTCTTCGAGCAGATCCTCGGCCTCGAGCACGGCGAGATCGATCGCCTGGTCGCGGCGGGGGCGATCGCGTGAGCCCCGGATGAAAGATTCGAAATTCGAGAACGCGGTGCGGAGGGCGACGGCATGAGCGACCTTCCGGGCGTGGATACGGAGTATCGGCTCGACGACCGTTACACGCGCGACGAAGGCCGCGTCTACCTGACCGGCACCCAGGCATTGGTGCGCCTGCCGCTGCTGCAGGCCCAGCGCGACCGTAGTGCGGGGCTCAACACGGCGGGCTTCATCTCCGGCTACCGCGGGTCGCCGCTGGCACAGTACGACCTCGCGCTGTGGCAGGCGAAGGAACACCTCGACGCCCAGCGCATCTACTTCGAGCCGGGGGTCAACGAGGAACTCGCCGCGACGGCGGTCTGGGGATCGCAGTTGGCCGCGGACTTCGAGGGAGCCCGCTACGACGGCGTCTTCGGTATCTGGTACGCGAAAGGCCCCGGGGTCGACCGCGCCGGGGACGCGCTGAAGCACGCGAACTACGCCGGCACCTCACGTCACGGTGGCGTGGTGCTGCTGGTGGGGGACGATCCCGCGGCTGAATCCTCTTCGATCGCGCACCAGAGCGAACCCGCGCTGGTGCACATGGGGATCCCCTGCCTGGTCCCGGCAAGCGTGCAGGAGTTTCTCGACCTGGGACTCCACGCCTTTGCGATGTCCCGCTATTCCGGTTGCTACGTCGCCATGAAGTGCGTGACCGACACCGTCGAGAGTGCCGCGTCGGTGCAGGTGGGCGAATCGCGAGTCGAAATTCGCGAGCCCTCAGATCACGTGATGGACGACTCGCTGCGTCGCGGCGCGCCGGTCCATTCCGAGGAGGCCCTCTACCACGCGCGCCTCGAGGCAGTCACGGCCTACGCCCGAGCGAATCGACTCGACCGCTTGATCCAAGCGGCCCCCCAACCGCGGATTGGAATCGCGGCGGTGGGGCGCGCGGCGGCGGATCTGCGAGAGGCCCTCGGCCGGATCGGATTTGACACGGCAGCCTGCGAAGCGCTCGGTCTTGTGGTCTACCAGGTCTCGCTGGCCTGGCCTCTCGAGCCCCAGGGAGCGCTCGCCTTCGCCAGCGACCTCGAGCACCTGTTGGTGCTGGAGGAGAAGCGCCCGCTGGTGGAGGACCAGTTGCGCAGCCTGCTCTACGCGCGAACCCGGCGGCCGGAAATCGCCGGAAAGCGCGACCGCGCGGGCGAGCGGCTGGTCCCGGACACCGGGGCTCTCGGTGTGCCAGAGATCGAGGTCGCCCTGCGTCGCTGGCTTGGCGCAGTCGCCCCCGCGGCCGACCTTCTTCCCGAACGCGGCGCCTCGCAGCCGGGCGCCGGGCTCGAAGTGTTGAAGCGCCTCCCCGCCTTCTGCGCGGGCTGTCCCCACAATCGCTCGACGAAGGTTCCCGAAGGCAGCCTCGCCGGGGGCGGCATCGGCTGCCACGGCATGGCGGCCTGGATGCCTTCGCGGAAGATCGCGCTCTTCTCCCAAATGGGAGGCGAGGGCGCCCAGTGGATCGGCATCGCCCCCTTCAGCGAAACCGAGCACATCTTCCAGAACCTGGGAGACGGCACCTACTTCCACTCGGGGTTGTTGGCGATTCGCGCCAACGTCGTCGCGGGAACGAAGATCACCTACAAGATCCTCAACAACGGCGGTGTGGCGATGACCGGCGGGCAGTTGGTCGAGGGCGAGAGCATCGCGGGAGAGGTGACGACTCCCGAAATCGCGCGGCAACTGCTGGCCGAGGGCGTCTTGCAGGTGGCGGTGGTTTCGGACGAGCCGGAGAAGTATCCGGCCGGGGCGCTGCCGCCGGGCGTGCGCGCACATCCGCGTCGCGATCTGGATCGAATCCAGCGCGAACTTCGCGAGATCGCCGGCGTGACGGCGCTCGTCTACGACCAGACCTGCGCCGCCGAGGCCCGGCGCCTGCGCCGCCGCGGCGAGTTTCCCGATCCCGACCGCCGCGTGGTGATCGCCGAGGAGGTCTGCGAAGGCTGCGGCGACTGCGGACTGCAATCGAATTGCATCGCCATCGACGTTGTCGAAACGAAGCTGGGGCGCAAGCGGCGTATCGACCAGTCGGCCTGCAACAAGGACTTCTCCTGCATCGACGGGCATTGTCCGAGTTTCGTGAGCGTGCTGGGCGGACGCCTGCGCGCGCGTCCGGGCGCGGCCGCCGCGGCGAGCCATCCCGATTTCAGTGACCTCCCCGAACCCGTGGTGGCTGCGGGAGAAGCGTCGGTCGACATCCTGGTGGCGGGCATCGGAGGCAGCGGCGTGGTGACGTTGGGAGCGCTCCTTGGCATGGCGGCGCATCTCGAGGGAAAGGGCGTGTCGGTGCTCGACGTGACCG
Source organism: uncultured Pseudomonadota bacterium (assembly GCA_913054385.1). Taxonomy (GTDB): domain Bacteria; phylum Myxococcota_A; class UBA9160; order UBA9160; family UBA4427; genus JAYGCV01. Next base: position 2,315 of record CAJXIC010000155.1, on the reverse strand, counting down.
GGCTCTCCCAGAAGAACGGCGCGGTGACGAGCCACGTGCGCATTGCAGCTTCTCCCGAAGTCCTGACATCGAGCCGCATCGTTGCCGGCGGATCGGACCTGCTCCTCGCCTGTGATCCGGTGGTGGCCGCGGCCCCGGAAAACCTCGAAACCCTGCGCGCGGGTCACAGCCACGCCGTAGTGAATCGACACGTGACGCCGACCTCGGCACTGGCGGAGGATCCGGATCTCGATCTCTCACCGGATCCCTTCTACCGCGCGATTCGCGAAGCGGTGAGCGCAGAGGCTACGCATCTCGTCGACGCCACGCGGCTGGCCACGGCTCTTTGCGGCGACGCACTCTTCGGTAACCCCTTCCTGCTTGGCGTCGCGTTGCAGTCGGGACAGCTTCCGGTGGGGCGAGCGGCGCTCGAACGCGCCATCGAGTTGAACGGGCGGGCGGTGGAAGAGAACAAGCGAGCGCTCGGCTGGGGACGCCTCTTTGCAGTCGACCCCGACGCGGTTCGGCGGGCCGCGGGCAGCGGTGACGAAACGGTTGGTGAAACCCCCGAAAAGGAGAGCCTCGCCAGCGTGGTGGCGGATCGGAGCGTGCGCCTCGTCGACTACCAGGGACCAGCGCTTGCCGCACGCTACCGCGCGTTGGTGGAGCGCTGTCGCCTCGCGGCCGAGGCTCGCGGCCTGGGCCCCGAGTTTCCGCTGGCGGTGGCGAAGACCTACGCACGGCTGCTCGCCTACAAGGACGAGTACGAAGTGGCGCGCCTGCTCAGCGCGCCGGCGTTTCGGGAGGGCATCGCCGAGCAATTCGAGGGGAAGACACGGCTGGTGTGGCACGCCGCACCGCCCCGCATCCCGATCCTCGACCGTTTCTTTGATCGGCGCGATCCCGAGACCGGGCGAACCCGGAAGATCGCCCTGGGCGGCTGGGTCTTTCCGCTGCTGGGGGGGCTCGCGCGCTTCCGCTTTCTGCGAGGCACGCCTTTCGACCTCTTCGGGCGCACGGCACACCGCCGGCTCGAGCGCCGGCTGATCGAAGAATACGAGGGGACCGCTCAGGAACTGGTCTCGGTGCTCGAAGCGGGCAACGAGAAAGAGGTGGTCGCGATGGCGGAAGCACCGCTTGCGATTCGCGGCTTCGACAGCGTGAAGGAAGAAAGCATCGAAGCCTTCCGAAAACGCAACGAGGCCCTGCGCGCGGCGCTTCGGCTATCGTCCGGCCCGCATTGAGGGCAGTGCCACCCCGGGAGGAATGCGATGGACGACTTGCAGCGATTGGTCGAGGTCGAGGCGATCAAGCAGTTGAAGGCTCGCTACATGCGCTGCCTCGATACCAAGACCTGGGACGAGTTGGCCGATTGCTTCTCAGAGGACGCGACCTCGAGCTACAACGCCGGGGCCTACGCCTTCGACGGGCGCGAGGCGATCATGAAGTTCTTGACGGACTCGATGAGTTCGCCCCGCTTTCTCACCATGCATCACGTGCACACGCCCGAGATTGGCTTCACCAGCGACCACGAGGCGACGGGGCTCTGGTACCTCGAGGATCGCGTGATCGCGCTGGATCACGGGTTCGAGCTACACGGCACGGGAATCTACGAGGATCGCTACACGAAGGCGGACGGGCGCTGGTGGATCACTCACACGGGCTACGAGCGCGTCTTCGAGAAGCGCGGCGCGCTCGATCCGGCCGCGGCCGAGCAGTACACGAGTCGATTCGAGCAGAGCTGAGAGCGGCTTCGCGGGCGGGATCAGCCGGGGCTGTCATCGAGGGCCGCAACGCTCTCGAGGTCGATGGCCGCGGCGGTGGCGCGTGAGAGGCCGGCCTTGCCGATGGCCAGGGACTGCATGGCGTCTCCCGCGGCGGCGGTGAAGGCCGCGGCGATGAAGGCGTAGAGCGCGACCAGTCGGTACTGGTGCCAGGTGTCCTCGAAGGACGGCGACGGGACGCCCGCGTGCTCCAGCGCTTCGAGGTAGCTGCGGATCAGCGAGATCTCGTGTTCGCGGCGCAGCGCGGTGGGAAGCGAAGTGCAGAGGAAGTAGCCGACATCGCGCATGCCGGTTGCCATGCCACAGATCTGCCAGTCGAAGAAGCCGACATGGTCGCCCTCGAAGAAGAGATTCCCGAAGTGACAGTCGCCGTGGATGAAGGTTCGCGGCCCCCGAGCGAGTAGGGCTTCGAGTCGGTCGCGACGGTCGCGACAGGCGGCGACGATTTCGCGAAAGGGTGCGTCGAAGTCGTCGGCGAAGAGCGTCTCGGCGCGGCCCACCATGGCCGCCGTGACGACCCGGTCCCAGCGCAAGTCGTGCCGCCGGGGCTCG
>CAJXIC010000154.1 GCA_913054385.1 uncultured Pseudomonadota bacterium | reverse complement strand
CGCCATCACCTCGACGTGGCGCGCCTCGTCGATCGTCTGGCTCGCTGCGTAGAACTTCTGATCCATCTTGTCGCAGACGTTGGTGAGCTGACCACAGATCTGGAGGGCCGCCTGCTCGCCGTGGAGCAGCTGCGAGATCAACCAGCTGACCTCGTCGAAGGCCGCCTCCCGCTGCGTGGCCTCGTCCTTGCCCATCAGCTTGCAGATATTTGCCAGCGCAGAGGCCTCCGGGTTCATCACCCAATCGTCGCGGGTCACCGGGATCCCCCAGTCGAGATCGGTGGTGGCATTCCACTGCGCGGTCTTCCCCTTTTCGTAGAGGGCCCGCAGCTCCGCGACTTCGCTTCCATAATTCCACGTCCAGTTGATGTCGATGGGGGCCTCGAGATCGATCTGCGCACGCAGTGCCGCGATCTCGCTCTCATCTGCGACCTGGAGAAACTCGAAATCGCCGACCAGCTTGCGATGCTCTGAAAGAATCTTTTCCATGATGTGGCTCCTATGCCTTCCCGGGCGCCGGGGAGGCGACCAATGCGGTGTGAATGAAAGTGGTGACTTCGCGGCGCCGCCTTGCGACCGATTCCGCGCTGAAAATCGGGCCGCCGAGAATCTTCTCGCCGACTTCGCCCGAGGCATAGTGGTAGACCACTGCGCCGATCACGGTCTGCACCGCGTCGGGCACCGAGACTTCGCGAAATTCGCCGCGAGCGATGCCGTCGCGCAACAACTCTGCCGCGAGGCCCGTCACCTTCGCGACAAGCGCCTCGACCGGAGCGAGGGTCGGCTCGTCTTCGGGTGCGAAGAGATGGTCCTCGAAGAGCGAGCGCAGCAGCAGCCGTGCCGCCGGCGCGTGCTCTGCGAGGGCATCGCAGAGCCCCTCGATCATGCGATCGAGGCGCTCGGTCGCGGGGCCACTGGCCTCGAAGGCCGGCTGCAGTCTCTGGATGATGCGCTCGATCACACGCTCGGAGACTTCGGCGTAGAGCGAGACCTTCCCGGGGAAGTGGTGAAAGAGCGACGACTTGCCGAGCCCGACCCGCGCCGCCACGTCTGCCAGCGAGACACCGGCAAAGCCCTGGGCCGCGAAGAGCGCCTCGGCAACGTCGAGGATCTTCTCGCGCGAAGAGGGGCTGGAGGACGTCCCGGGGTCGGTATGCATGGCACATAGAATGCCGACCGACCGGTCGGTCGTCAAGCGAAATCGCCTTGTCCGCAAGGCCCCGGGCTGAAGATTTGAAGCCGCTCCCCGGTGCCTCCGGCAAATCCGCAGCCGACCGCCAAATCCCTCCTCGCCGCTATGGATTCCGGCCCCCAGCCTGCCTAGGCTCGCCCCCGGATGGCCCCCGCGAACGCCCCCCAAAACCCGCCCCGTCCGGCGCACCTGCGAAGGCTCGGCCTGCGCGGGCTCCTATTTTTGGCCCTCGCCGCACCCGCCTTCGGTCAGGCACCCGCACTCTTTTCCGAGGGCGAATCGCCCTTTATCGATGGCCCCGCCTACTGGGTCGCGCACTTCGTGCTGGTGCCTTCCGCAAAGAGCGCCCACGCCGCCGCGATGTCGCAGCTGCTCCCGGTGGAGGTGCTGCTCTCGCCCTCCCCTTCTGGTTTTATCGCTCCGCGCGAGGGCTTGCCCCAGGAGACCATCACGATCACGGAAACCTACGGCAAAGCGCAGCGCTACCACGCCAGCGCGCTGGGCCAGGTCTCGCGCCGACTCGTCGAGAAACTTCGCGACGAGGGACTGATCGGCATCGCCATCGGACCGCACCCCGCGGACATCGATCCCGAAACCGAGATCGACCTGCGCCGCAGCGGCGACACCGTTCTGCGCTTGCGGGTTTCGGCCGGCCGCATCGAAGCGCTTCGCAGCATCGCCCTCGGCGATCGGGTCACCAGTGGCTGGCAGATCGACAACGAGGTCCACCGCAGCATCCGGCTCGACTCCCCGCTGCAGCCCGCCTCGAGTGGCATACAGGGCCGCACCGATGCCATCGACAAGGACGCCCTCGAGGAATACCTCTTCCATCTCAATCGCCACCCGGGCCGCAAGGTCGAGGCCTCGCTGGCTCCCTCGAAGGACGGCGAGGGAATCGACCTCGATTACCGCGTCAACGAAGCCAAGCCGTGGCTCGTCTACGTCGACAATTCGAACACCGGAACCAGTCAGACGGCGAAGTGGCAGCACTCGATCGGCTTCGTCCACCGACAGTTCACCAACCGAGACGACATCCTCGCCCTCGATTACATGAACGCGGGCGGGGACAAGGTCCACGCCCTGCGTGGCGTCTACGAGGCCCCCTGGTTCGGGCAGCGCCGACCCGAATGGATGAAACGCTCGGGCCGCGAGCCCGATTGGCTGGCCTGGCTGAACCGCGACCTCGTCCCGTGGTGGGGCCTCTCGAAGCTGCGCTGGCGTGTGGCGGGCAGCTACAGCCAATACAAGGCGACGGATGTCCAGGGAAACAACTACGAAGGAAACAATTGGACCGCCAGCGGCGCGCTCGTCTACAACGTGCTGCAACACCGCAACACCTTCGTCGACGTGGGGCTCGTGCTTGCGGGCCGCGGCGTCGAGACGAAGAACGAAACCTTCGGCAAGGAAGCGAAGGCGGCTCTCTTCCTCCCCGGGCTCACGCTCAGCGTCGAGCGCAACAACGAAATCTCGACGCTCGCGGTCAACGCCACCTTCCACGCCAGCGTAATCCCGATCGATTCCTACGACGCGGCGAACCTCGGGCGCTTCGGCGCAGACCGCACCTGGCAATTGCTGCGCTGGAATGCCGCCTTCACGCATTATCTCGAGCCACTCCTCTACCCGGCAGCCTGGCGCGACCCCACCACCCCCGAATCCTCCACCCTCGCCCAGGAGGGAGCGCTCTCCTTCCGCGGGCAATACGCCTTCGGCCACCGCCTGATCCCGCAGGTAGCCCAGGTGGTCGGCGGTCTCTACAGCGTGCGCGGCTACCCGCAATCGACCGCGGTGGGCGACGACGTTTACCTCGGCAGTGCCGAGTACCGCCTCCACATCCCGCGGCTCTTCCCGATCCAGCGCGAAGCCCTGCACATCCCCTGGATTGGGGATTTCCTGTGGGCCCCCCAGCAGCCCTACGGGCGTGCCGATTGGGACCTGATCCTGCGCGCCTTCGTCGACGCCGCCTACACCAACCAGAACGCTCCCTCTGTCAACGTGCAGATCCCCGGCGAGAGCGACCAGTTTCTGATCGGTGCGGGGATCGGCCTCGAGTTGCAGTTGATGAAGAAACTGCGAGTGCGCGTCGACTCGGCCTGGGCACTGCGCGATTCGAAGGACCCGACCCAACCCGTGCGTAAGGGTCACCAGGAATTCTATTTCTTGTTTACCATCCTCTACTGAGACCTCGAGATGTCAAACGCGAAACAAAAACAGGAAACGGCCCGCCCCCACCCGCTGCACCGGGCCCGGAGCGTGGCTGCGCCCTCCCTCCGATTCGCTTCGTTCGCCGCTGTGGCGGCCTCGGTGGCCCTGCTGGTCTCAGCGGTCCCGATGGCCCTCGCTAGCCCGGCCGGCGAAGAAATCGCCGCGGGTGCCGTCCAGATCGAACGCGCCGAGGCGCTCACCCGCATCCAGGCCAGCGACGGCGCGATCATCGACTGGCACGGGGGCTTCAACATCGGCATCGGCGAGAGCGTCGAATTCATTCAACCCGACGCCTTCTCCGAAGTCCTCAACCGCGACTACAGCAACGACGCCAGCCGAATCGACGGAAGCCTCTTCGCCAACGGGCGTGTCACCATTGCCAATCCCTTCGGCGTCTTCATTGGCGAGCACGCACTGGTGGACGTCGCGCACCTGACCGCTGCCGCCGGGCACGTCTCGGAGCGCGATTTCCTCGCGGGCAACCTCCACTTCGGCGAACTCACCGGAGTGGTCGAGAACCGCGGCACGATCCGCGCAGACGCCGTGACGCTCCTCGGTCGTCGCGTGGCGAACCGCGGGCTGATCGTGAGCGGGGACGGAACGATTGCCCTCCTGGCCGGCTCTGAAATCTGGATCGGCGAATTCGGTAGCCCGGTGCGGATCTCTCTCGGAAGTTTCGCAGCCGATGGGGCAGCGATCGAGAACAGCGGCACCCTCGACGCCGGACGCGGAAGCGTGCGGATGGCCGCCGGGGACGTCCTCGGCCTGGCGATCCACAACACCGGAAGCGTGGCAGCCGGAACGATCTCGCTGAACGCGAGCGCAGGCGAGGTCCAGATTTCCGGTTCGCTCGACGCCAGCTTTCGCGGAGAGAATGGGAGCGGTGGCCGCATCGAGATCGGAGGCGACCAGATCTCACTGCAGGCGGCCGCACTCGACGTTTCCGGTGACGGCGGCGGCGCGATCCGCATCGGCAGCGACGCCCACGGCCAGAGCCTGCCGGGCCTGAAACGCGCCCGGACCATCCGGGTCGATGTAGATTCCTCGCTCCGCGCCGACGCCCGCGAGAACGGCGACGGCGGCAGCATCGTCGTCTTCGCCGACGAGGCGGCGACCGTCGTGGGGACACTTTCGGCCCGCGGCGGGGCAGAGGGCGGCGATGGTGGCTTCATCGAGACCTCCGGAATCAACTTCCTCGCGGTGAACGGCGCCCGGGTGGATGCCAGCGCAGCCCACGGCGCGCCGGGCCAGTGGCTCCTCGACCCCCGGGATGTCGATATCGTCGATGGCAGCACCAGCGGCGGCACCTTCGACGGCGGCGACCCCAACACCTTTACGCCGAACGATTCCGGCGAGGCGACCGCCGCGGCAACGGTCGACGCCGCCACATTGGTAAGCGCCCTCAACGGCGGAACGAGTGTCACGATCACCACTTCCCTGCCGGCCGGCCTTGACCAGGACGGGGACATCAGCGTGCTGGCGGCGATTCACACAGCTGTCCCCGACGGCGTCACCGCCACGCTCGCCCTCGAAGCGGCGGGCCACATCGTCTTCGTGGAAGTGGTCTCCGACGCCGCGGGCAACGGAGCCCTCGACATCGATCTTCAGGCCGGCGGCCACATCGGTTTCGACTCGACCATCAACACACCCGAGGGCGAAGTTCGGCTCCAGGCAGGTGTCGGGGGTGACAGCGGATCGATCCTCAACGTGCTCCCCACCATGCAGGCGAAGATCACTGCACGCTCGGTTTCCCTCGAAGCTGCGGACGATATCGGAAGCACCGCGGTTCCCTTCTCGCTCTCGACCACCACCTTCTCGGCCACCGCAACCAACGGCAGCGTGATCATCGACAGCTACTCCGCCGACGAGACCGGCAGCGTGACCGCGACCTCCCTCGAAGCCGAGGTCGGCAAGGTCGACGTCTTCCAAAGCGGCAACCAGGATCTCCGCGTCGAGTCGGTGAAAGCCGGTCTTCTTGGGGTTGCGCTCGTCAACAACTCGGGCGAACTCACGATCACCGGCGCCGTCGAATCCAACGGGGGCAACGTATCGCTCGCAACGACTTCCGATGGAGGCGGCAGCATCACCCTCGCCAGCACCGGATCGATCTCGACGAAGAAGGAAAGTGTAGAAAGTGCCGACGACATCGGCGGAAACCTGCTGCTCACCTCGAAGGTCGACATCCACCTCCTCGGCCGCGTCGAGACCGGGGGCGGTGCCGTCGGCGACCCCTACACCGGCACGCCGGCGGTTGCGGTGGGCAGGATCGAAATCGACGAAGCGGGAGTGATCGACACACGCCTCGAGGACCCGGACAACCCCGGCGGCGCACCGCTTGCGGCCGGACCCGTCTTCCTCTTCCCGGGTGGCGAGATCGCAATCGCCGCCGACATCCGCGCGCAGACCATCGAACTCCACTCCGACGGAGTCGAGGGCGACAGCGATCGCTGTGGCGGCGCAGCCATTTGTTTCTTGCCGAACGCGATCTCTGGCGATACCCC
>CAJXIC010000153.1 GCA_913054385.1 uncultured Pseudomonadota bacterium | reverse complement strand
ACGGTCACTTCGGTGAACTGCTCGCCGAGCTGAAGGCGCGCGGGCTCTACGACAACACGTTGATCGCGTTGGTGGCCGACCACGGCGAAGAATTTCAGGAGCACGGCGGCTGGTGGCACGGCACCACCCTCTACGACGAGCAGATCTTCGTCCCGCTGCTGATCAAGTGGGCGAAGGGACGCGCGCCGCTGGTCGACGACGGCGGCATCGCGCGCATCATCGACGTGGCACCGACGCTGATCGCCCGGGCCGGCGCCCAGGCCCCGGAATCGATGCAGGGGGTCGACCTCGCAGCGGGCCCGCGCAGCCCCAAGGATCTCGAGATCTACTCCGAGGAAGATCACGAGGGCAACGTCTTGTGGTCGCTGCGGACCGCGGACCAGAAGCTGATCGTGGCGAACCCCGGAAATCCGCGCGGCCTGGCCGAGCGCGAGTTTTACGACGTGCGCAGCGACCCCGGCGAAATCCGAAACCTCGCAGGGGGCGAAGCTTCGGCGGACGAGGCGCGACTCGAGGCCCACGCCGACCTGCAGCGGCGCCACGCCCGGGGCGAGGCGGTTTCAGGCGGCGAAGTGGAGATGAGCCGCAGCCAGTGCGAACAGCTCAAGAACCTCGGCTACATCGAGGATTGCAGCCACCTCTAGCCCGGGGCCGGGACGCCCGGTCCGCGGGAAACGGTCGGGAAACGGGGACGGGTTTTCTTTTTGTCCTTTTCAGGTGAGACGAGTTTCGTGCTCCAGATTCGATTTCCGCTGAAAAGGACAAAAAGAAAAAAAGAAAACCCGTCCCCGTTTCCCCCGTTTCCGCGTTCTCAACCCTCGTCCTGGGGTTCGAGGCGGAGCGAGGCGGAGTTCATGCAGTAGCGCTGGCCGGTGGGCGCGGGGCCGTCCGGGAAGACGTGGCCCAGGTGGGCGTCGCAGCGCGCGCAGACCACCTCGGTGCGAAGCGCGCCGAGACTGCGGTCCACGTGTTCCTTCACGCTCTTGGCATCGAGGGGACGATCGAAACTCGGCCAGCCCGTTCCCGAATCGTATTTCGCCTCGGAAGCGAAGAGTGCGGCGCCGCAGCAGACGCACGAGTAGGTCCCGTCTACCTTGGAATCCCAGTAGGCATTCGCGAAGGGACGCTCGGTGCCGGCGCGCCGAGTGACCTCGAATTGCTCGCCACTGAGTGCTGCGCGCCACTCGGATTCGCTCTTTTCGATTTTGTCGGACTGGTCGGGCTTGTCGGGCTTCTGGGACATCGCGTTCTCTCCTCGTGGTAAGCGACAGCTCAGCCGAAGATCGGCGGGCGCTTCTCGGCCCAGGGCGCCGCTTCTTCGAGCTGTGCCGACACCTGCAGCAGCAGATCTTCGCGCCCGGCGGCGGCCACCAGCTGCGACCCGACCGGCAACGCCGGGGGGTTCTCGCTACCGAGCGTCAGCGGAAGCGAGATCGCCGGTTGACCGGACATGTTGAAGGGCATCGTGAAGACGCCATAGGGAGCCGAGCGCGTGAAGCCCTCGAGCGGGTCTTCGCGCGTCGACCGGAGAAAACCGATCTTCGGCGGGGGCTGCGCCTGGCTCGGCGTGACCAGGAGGTCGAAGCCGCCGTGCCACCAGCCGGCGAGTTCGCGCCCAAAGGCGTGGAGGCCGTCGACGCTCCCGATGTAGTCTGCGGCGCGCTGCTGTCCGCCGCGCTGGGCGAGGGCCCATGTGAGCGGCTCGACGTCTTCCTCGGTGAGCGGACGCCCCAACCGCTCGCTCCAGACGTCGAGAAGATGCGCGGCGGCGATCGATACGATGTTCACGAAGTGGATCACGTAGCTGCGGTCGTCGAGCGCGGCCGGGTGAGCCAGTTCGACCGTGTGGCCGAGCCCTTCGAGCAGGCGACCGGCGGTTTCGGCCGCCAAGATGCAATCGGGGTGGGTCTCGAGATCGCCGGTGGCCGCGGGCAAGAGCCCGACCCGCAGCTTCCCGGGGTCGCTGCCTAAAACGCCCGCGTAGGAGGGCGGGCCAGCGGGCGCGGTGTACGGATCGCCAACCTCGTACCCGGCGAAAACATCGAGCAGCCCGGCGGCGTCCCGCACACTGCGCGTCACGCAAAATTGCGCCGAAAGGCCCGCCCAGCGCTCGCCGCCCCCCGGGCCGAAGGAAACCCGACCGCGGCTGGGCTTGAGGCCGACCAGCCCGGCCATCGAAGCGGGCAGCCGAATCGATCCGCCGCCATCGCTGGCGTGGGCCGCAGGCACCAGGCCCGCTGCCACCGCAGCCGATGAGCCACCGGAGGAGCCGCCGGGGCTGTGATCGAGGTTCCACGGGTTGCGGGTGGGACCGTAGGCTTCGGGTTCGGTCACGGGATAGAGCCCGATCTCGGGGGTATTGGTTCGCCCGAGGGAAACCAAGCCGGCGGCGCGCGCTCGGCGCGCGTAGAAGCTGTCCACCGACTCGGTCCAGCCGGCCTCCTTGAGACAACGCATCCCCATGTGATACGGCGCACCCGCCTCTTCGCCGCCGAGATCCTTCATCAGAAAGGGAACGCCGCGGAAGGGGCCGTCGGGCAGCGAGCCTGTCGCCCGCTCCCTGGCGCGTTCGAAGGCCGGATGGATCACCGCATTCAGTTTCGGGTTGTGGTCTTCGATGCGCGCGATGGCGGCGTCGACGAGTTCGAGGGGGCTGACTTCGCCGTTGCGCACCCACTGGGCCTGGGTCGTTGCATCGGCTTTCGCGAATTCTTCGGACATGGAATTCTCCGGCTGCTGGGATCGGGGTGACTCGTGCGCCGTCGCGCAATGAACGATCGCGGGAAGCCTACCGCGCTGGCGAGGCTTCGCGGCGCAGCTCCGCCGCCAGTCGGCCGCCTTCGGAACGAATCTCGACCACGCGCTGGGCGTCGGCCGGGTCTCGGAACTGCAGCGCGACCCCGGGCGATTCCTCGTTTTCGAGTCGCTGCGCGCCGCAGAGCGGTACCCCGAGCAGCCGCCACCACGGCTCTTCTTCGGCGAGGTCCGCTACCGGCCGGCGCTCTTCGTCCGCCACTTCGACCACGACGCTAGAGCCCGTGGAATCGACCGCGATGCGAACGCAGCCGGCCTCGAAGGTGAGTAGCAGCCCCCCGCTGCCTTCGGACTGGACACGCAGCAACGGTGTCTTCGCCGCCGCCGCCTGCTCTAGCGCTTCCATCAATGCGTCCCTCACGCGGCGCCCCGGGATCGAGGCTTTCCATGCCGCGCGAAGAGTCTACCCTCCCCGGACGCCGACCCGCGCCCACCTTCGGGCCCGTCGCCGACACGGAACGCCCATGCCCCTCGATTTCGAATCCCCCGTCGCCCCCAACGGAAACGCCATCCGGCGACTGCGCTTCGAGCGAGGCTGGGCACCTGAACACCTGATCACTGCGATTGGCGAGGCCAGTGCAAGAGCTTCCGGAGTGTCGACCCGCCTCACGCCAAACCACCTCGTCGGAATCGAGGAGCGCAACGAGCGCGTCCCGTACGACCTGCTCTGTTGGATTGCGAGTGGCCTCGACTGCGATCCGTTGGACATCGTCCTCGACGAACCGGAAGCGGGCTTCGATGCCTGAGTACCTCGAGGTTTCCGAGGCGAGGCAACGCAGCGGTCTGCGCCTGGTCTTGACGGCGGGCGTACCCGGCCCGTGGGGCGAAGCGGCGAAGGGCCTCTTCTTCGCAAAGGCGATCGACTACGCGGCGGTGCGCCAGGAGGGCGGCGGCGAGAACGCCGCACTCGAAGCCTGGACCGGCTACGCGAATGCGCCCCAGGCCCTCTACGAGGATGAAGCCGCGCGCTGCGGGTGGCGCGAGATCATCGACCTCGCCGAACGACTCGCCCCCGAACCGGCTCTGCTTCCCGAAGACCCCAGTGACCGCGAAGCCGTGCTCGAATGGGTGGCACTGCTCGCCGATAAAAACGGGCTGGGATGGAATCGGCGGTCGATGCTTCTCCAGTCGGCCCTCTCGCTCCCGCCCGAGATACTCGGCAAGGCGCGGCGCCCGCTCGAACGCCTGGCTTCGCGCTACGGCTACTCCCCCGAAGCCGCCAGCAAAGCCCCGGCACGGGTGGCCGAGATCCTCCAACGCTTCGCCGCACAGTGGCAGGCCCAACGCGCCCGCGGCCGACACTACCTGGTGGGCCAGGCGCTCAGCGCTGCCGATATCTACTGGGCCGCTTTTGCGGCGCTACTCCGTCCGCTGCCGCAGGATCTCTGCCGCATGCCCGAAACCCTGCGCGGGCAGTACGGCGCCATTGGCCCTGTGGTCGAGGCCGCCCTCGACGACGCACTCCTGCTGCACCGCGACGCCATCTACCGCGACCACCTGGCCCTGCCCCTCGATCTCTAGCCCGGCAGAGGACGGCCGAGGGTCCAGGGCCCCTCCACCGTGGGAGCGCGCAGCACCTCGCCGAGAACTTCGAGGAAGCGCTGACGCGGCCAGGCCTCGGCCCCAAAACGGGTCAGGTGATCGGTCTGGACCTGGCAGTCCACGAGGCGAAAGTCAAACGACTGCAGTCTCTCGACCAGCGTCACGAAGGCCACCTTCGAGGCATCGGTTTCGAGCGCGAACATCGACTCGCCAAAAAAGGCGGCGCCCAACGAAACTCCGTAGACCCCGCCCACCAGCTGGCCATCCCGCCAGGACTCGACGCAATGCGCGACACCCTTCTCGTGCAAGGCGACGTAGGCGTCGACCATCTCGGGAGTGATCCAGGTTCCCGCCTGTCCCGGGCGTGGCACGGCGGCGCAGGCTTCGATCACTTCGCGAAAAGCCGTGTCGAAGCGCAGCTCGAAGCGCGCCTCGCGAATGCGTCGCCGAAGACTGCGCGAGACATGCAGCCGTGACGGTTCGAGCACCCAGCGCGGATCGGGCGAGAACCAGAGGATCGGCTCGGCCTCGTACCACGGGAAGATTCCGCGCGCGTAGCCCGAGATCAGGCGCTCGGGCCGAAGATCGCCTCCCCAGGCGAGAAGCCCCTCCGCGTCGGCCTGCGCCGGATCGGGAAAGTTCCAGTCTTCGATGCACTGCGCGAGGTCAAACACGGCGAAACGACGATACCGCGGGCGCCCAGGCACCGGCTCAGCTTGACTCGATCGGAGGCGCTGCCTACCTTTGCCGCTTCAGGGTTCCGGATCAATGGGACGATTTCCGGCGTTTGCAGGCCCCCGGAGCCCCGCCTCCTAGCGAGACGGGTTCCGCACCCGACGTGCTAAGCGCCCCGCGAGAGAAGCCAAATGAGCGACTTGAGAGGCCCCCCCGGCAAGCGGGGCGGTGCAACGAGTTCGGTCCACGGCGGTGAGTGGCGGCAGCAAGAAGCCAACGCCATCACCACGCCGATCTACCAGACCTCGACCTTCTGGTTCGAGAACTCGCAAGAAGTGATCGATTACCAGGAGGGGCGAACCCAGCGCGAAGAATATGGGCGCTACGGGAACCCCACCTGGGCCGCAGTGGAACGCAAGCTCAACGAACTCGAAGGTGGCGAAGCCTCGGTTCTCTTCGCTTCTGGGATGTGCGCCGCGACCACGACCTTCATGAGCCTGCTTCCGCCCGGAAGCCACCTGATCGTGACCAGCGACTGCTATCGCCGCACGCGACAGTTCATCCGCCAGTATCTCTCGCGGATGGGTGTCGAGACGACGGTGATCAATCCCGCAGACCTGGGTGCACTCGAAGGGGCAATTCGCGACGAAACGGCTCTCTTCTTCACCGAATCGCCGACGAACCCCTACCTGCGAGTCATCGACGTTGGGCGCGCCGTCACCCTTGCGCACGCGCACGGCGTCAAGGTGATGATCGACTCGACCTTCGCCTCGCCGGTGAACCACCGCCCGCTCGCGGACGGTGCAGACCTGGTGATCCACAGCGCGACGAAGTACCTCGCCGGCCACAACGATCTCCTCGCAGGCTCGATC
>CAJXIC010000152.1 GCA_913054385.1 uncultured Pseudomonadota bacterium | reverse complement strand
TTTCTTCGACGTGGCGCCGAAAAGCACCCATCAGCTCGTCGTCGCAGCGCAGATTGAAGGCCGCGTGCAACCGCTCGGCCGTTGCCACCGGCTCGGAAACGAATCGACGGTAGTCGACGTCGACGATCCGATCGGGATCGATGCGCCGGCGTGACGCCAGGCCCCGCTCGAGCGAGGTCGCGTAGAAGTCCAGTACCACCGGCCCGAGTTCCTTCCGATCAAACGACTCGCGTCCCGACATCAGCATCGCGGTCAGGCTGCAGATCGAAGCCACGCACTCGAGGGGATTGCGGTGGGTCCAGACGATCGAAACGTCGGGGAAGGTTTCGACGAGGACGTCGAGGGCCCACAGGTGCGCCGGCGCTTTGAGGAGCCAGCGCTCGCCGGGCCGGCGCCAGTCGAGAAGCTTCAGCCACTCGCGATAGTCGCGGTACATCCGCCGGAAGTCCTGTTGCCGAAACCACGAGGCGTAGGGCTCCATCATCGGCTCGATGCCCATCTGCACGTCGCAGAAGGCATGCGCCATCAGCAGGACGCACTCTTCGGGCTTGTCGGCACCGGTGTAGTGCATCTTCGTGAACTCGGGATTCTTTTCCCGGCCCTTTGCGTAATGCGCCTCGAGAGCGTCGCGACGGGGGTCCGCTGCACCGGCTTCCCCACCGGGGAGCGGGTCGGGAAAGATCGCCTCCCACAACAGCAGCGGGCGTGCGGCGGGATCGACCGCCAACAGGTTGAAGAGCGCCGAGGTACCCGAACGCGGCAGCCCGGTGAGCACCATGGGGCTGCGGACCTTGCGATCACGAATTTCGGGATGACGCGCGAAGGCCGCCTCCATTCGCAGGCGCGTCGAGAGCAGTTGCACCACGCGTCGCCAATTGCGACGCCGGCCCTTCTCCGAGAAACCTGCGGTGTGCCGGAAGGTCTCGAGCAGCACTTCGAGGCCCTCTCGAAAAGCCGGGTCACCGAAATCGTCGAGGCCTTCGGCGGCGCGTGCCTCGGCCAGCGCTTTCTCGATCTCGAAGACGATCTCAGCCACGTCGCAGATCCTCGAGCTTCACCAGGCGCGTGGACGGCTGGGGGTGGGAGACGGCGCGAATCCAGCGCCAGCACATCGTTCCCCTCGTGTGCCCGCAGGTGTCGAGCCAGTTCGGAACGCCCGGGTTCTCGCGCGCTACCACGATGCGAATCGTTCCGTCGGGCTCGGCCTGCGCCAGGTGGGGGTTTGTGTGGATCGGGAAGTAGCGGTAGTCGAGGGATTCGAGCCAGTGGTTCGCGAGCTGGAAGTTCCAGTAGTCGCACTCCGGGGGCGTCGCCTCGACGACGAGAGCCTCGTCGGGCTCGATTTTCCAGTAGCTGTGGTAGTAGGCGATGTTGGGATCACCTCCGGCCGCGAAGGCGCGATCGGGGTCAAAGCGCGGCAACTCGTTGACGTGCGCCTCGAAGTCCCGAGCCCAGCCCGCAAAGATCGTCGCGCAGCCCGTAACGAAGCTGGCGGAGGCCTGCAGCATGCGGTCGATCCGCGCCGGGTCGAGGGGGCGCGGTTGGCCGGGGCCGTCGGTTCGCTCGATCTGCACCTTCGCCAACACTTCGCCGGCGTGATCCATCCGCGTCTGGCGGATTTGGACGAGGCGCGTCTCGGGCTGCATCGGCAGCCAGTTGCCCGGCTGCTCCCGGGTGCTGACGACGATCTCGAAACTCCCGTCCGGTTCGATCTGCAGATCCTTCGCCTCGAGGTAGCCGGTGGTGTCGAGGCTGCCGGTGCGACCGTAGTTGCCCGCCTGGGACCCGAAACCGAGGTAGTGGACGCTGCCGCGGTTCCCGCTGATCCGGTACTCGTAGCGGCCGTTTACGGGTGCGCTCAGGTAGACATTGTCGGGGTTGTCCATCCCCATCTTGATGGTCTCGCCAACCGTGATGCGAAACTCCGGGGCCTGCGTGTCGGAGGCTTCGAGGAAGGTCTCGAGGGCGCCGCGGGTCAGACGACTCAGGTAGCGCCAGCCCTCGGCGCGATCGAAGGCATTCTCGGGTGTCCCCTCCCCCAGGATCACCTGGCCCGCCTGCTTCAGGCTCTCGCAAAAATCCTCCCAGCAGCGCCCATCGAGAACACGCTGGATCGCTTCGTCATCCACCGGACGCTGGCTCATGGCGGCCCCGCCTTTCCGTTCCTTCTGCGGCCTACGCCGACAGGGGTCGCGGCATGATGCACCAGCCTTGGACCGGATCAAGGCCCGGCTCCCCTAGACTGGGGTCATGCGAGTGGCCGTCACCGGAGGGACAGGCTTTGTCGGCTCCCACGCCGTGGAGGCGCTGGTGCAAACGGGTGCCCGGGTTCGCCTACTGGCACGCGACGCAGAGAAGGTCCGCAATGTGCTGGGCGTACGCGGAGTCGAGGTAGAAGACGTTCGGATCGTCGACATGCGCGATGCCGAGGGTTCGCGCAGCGCGCTTAAGGGATGCGACGCCGTGCTCCACGCCGCCGCCTTGGTGGAGATCGGACTTCGCAGCGACGCCCAGGCCGCAAATGCCGAGGGGAACCGCAACATACTCGGGGCGGCGTGCGAACTTGGCCTCGACCCGATCGTCTACATCTCGAGCGTGGCCGCGCTGTTTCCACCCCGCGGCCCTATCATGCGCCCCAGCGATCCGATTGGCGAACTCACTTCGAGCTATGGCCGCTCGAAGACCGAAGGCGAGCGCTACGCCCGCGAACTCCAGGAGGCCGGCCAGCCGGTCACCATCGTCTACCCCGCCGGCGTTTACGGCCCGGACGACCCGGGTCTAGGCGCCGGGGCACGCGGCCTGCGCGACCGGCTTCGCTTCGGCTGGCCGCTCTCGACCGGAGGCAACGCCTGCATCGACGTGCGCGATCTCGCAACGCTCCTGGCGCGCTCGATGGAGGCGGGGCGAGGGCCGCGGCGTTACATGGCGGGAGGGCACTTCCTGCCCTGGGCCGAAGAGGCCGACCTCTGCGAAGAACTCACCGGGCGCAGGGTGCGCCGGATTCGCGCTTCGCCGGCGATGCTCCACCGGGCGGGCGCGCTCGTCGACTGGCTGCAAAAGCACATCCCCGGCTTCGATTATCCGCTCACGAAGGAAGCCGCACACTTCGTCACCGATAGCGTCGCCTGCGACAGCAGCGAAACGCTGCGTGACCTGGGCATCGTCTTCCGGCCGAGTGCCGAGACGCTCGGGGATGCGATCCGCTGGCTCGTGCGAGCCGGACACCTCAATCCCCGCTACGCGGGTCGTCTCGGAACCGAGCCCGGGAGCCAGGCGTAGCCGGTTCGAAAGATCGCGAAATTTCGTCGAGCTTCTCGAGCAGCCGATCGCCCAACCGCCATCCTCCGGCGATGCTTCGATGATCCGCGCAATGCTTCGATGATCCGCGGACTGGGTCGAGAACGAACCGCTGTTAGGCGCCCAGAGCCGGGCCCTCGCCCAGCAGCGCCTCGATGTCCTCGAGCAATTTTGCCTTGCGGAAGGGCTTGTGCAGGAAGCCGACGCGTGCCCCATCCTCGAGCAGGAGGTCGTCTGCGCTCTCTTCGGAGTAGCCGCTACAAAAGAGCACGCGGACCTCCGGGTCGATCTGACGCAACTGTTTCCAGGTCTCCTCGCCGCCGAGCCGCGGCATCGTCATGTCGAGGATCACGAGATCGATCGTCGCCCCGTCATTCTCGTAGACATGCAAGGCCTCGACGCCGTCCACCGCCTGCCTTACCCGGTAGCCCGAAGATTCGAGCATGCGTGTAGTCACCTCGCGCACCTCCGGCTCGTCGTCCACGACGAGCACGCAGGCTCCGGCGTGCTTCCTCGACACCGCCTCGTGTTTCGTCGCGGGCGCCACCGCGACCGCCGCCTCCGCCGGCAGGAAGAGCGTGAAGGAAGTGCCGCGGCCGGGGGTGCTCTCGACCTGGAGCGCACCCTCGTGGGCCTGGATGATCCCGAGGGCCGCTGCCAGGCCGAGGCCGCGCCCGGCGAACTTCGTCGTAAAGAAGGGATCGAAGATCCGCATCAGCGTGTTCTGATCCATGCCGGTGCCGTTGTCGGTCACCCTGAGATACACGTCCAACCCCGCGCGCTTCCCATAATTCATCGAGGCGCGACCTGCTTCGAGCGGCGGCGGCGTGCCGCAGCCGGTTTCGAGGCGCACCACGCCCTCACCGCCGCCCATGGCGTCGGCCGCATTCGTCACGAAATTCATCACGATCTGGCGCAACTGCCCGGCCCCTCCCCGAACCAGCGGCAGGCTGTCCTCGAGCCGATAGCGGAGGTTCACCTTCTTCGGAATCGAAGCACCGAGCAACTCGGTCACACTGCGCACGAGGTCCGACAGGTCGAGACTCTCGAGTACGACCTTTCCCTTTCCCGTGTATGCGAGGAGTTGGGTCACCAGCTCGCGGGCGCGTTCGGCTGCCGCTTCCACGTCCACCAGATACTTCTGGATTGGGGAGTCGCGATCGAGTTCCTCACGCGCGATCTCCGCGTTGCCGAGCATCGACACCAGTAGGTTGTTGAAGTCGTGGGCGATGCCACCAGCGAGCACGCCGAGGCCTTCGAGCTTCTGGGTGTGCAGCATCGAGGTCGCATCCTTGCGGGCCTGGGTGACGTCGACCATTCGACAGACGCGCCCCGCGAAACCTGTGGCGTGGTCCACCGGGAAGGTGCTGAACTCGATGACCCGCCCGTCGATGGTTCGCACGTCACCCGTCAGCCTGCGCTCGCGGTCGGCGTGCAAGGCCCGCTCGAAGAGTTCGCTGGGCAATTCGGGAAGTTGCTTCTTCAGCGAGTCGCGAATCAGGTGGCGATCACGCGCTGCGTCCAGATCATCTGGCAGGCCCCAAAGCTTCTTGAAGGCCTCGTTGACATAGCGGATATCGGCACCCCGGTCGGTCACGAGCAGCGCCTGGCCCCCGGCCAGGTCCACCCCTTCGAGCAGCGCCGCATGCGCTTCGGTGGCGCGGATGGCGGCGCGCAGCTCGGTGCGATCACGCAGGCGCAGGCAATAACCCAGCCTGTGGCCCCGGCGGCCCGCCAGCGGTGTGCGTTCGATCGCGAGCCAGCGAATCTCGCCCGCGGCATCCTCGAAGCGCAAGCCCTCGCCGAGCGCCGGATCCTCGGGAAGCGCTGCGGGGTCGGCAGGGAGATCGAGACCGGGCAGGTGCTTTGCCACCAATTCCTCGATGGAGATCCCCGGGACGAGCATCTCGTTCGGAAACAGTGCCACGGCCCTCGGGTTGGCATAGAGCAGGCGATTGGCAGTGCTGACGACGAGCACGGCGTCCGAGTCCCGCCCCAGGAGTTCGGTGAGCGAAACCCCCTGGATCACGAAAAATCTGCGGCGTCCGATGGCAAAGAGAAAGAGCCCGCAGGTAACACAGAACCCCATGGCCGTCGGATCGAAGGGAAACAACCCCGGCATCGAGACGAAGCTGACACTCGCAAGAAAGGGGACCGCGGCGCCTGCAGCTAGTACGCGGCTCTGCGAGCGAATGATCGGATCCGGAGCATTCCGCGAGATCCGCAGCTGCAACGCGATCGAGATCACGATCAGCGAGTAGTTCGAGAGCGCCAGGACGTACCAGAGCGGTTGGTAATGGCTCTGGCCCCCGACCTCCTGGACCAGGAAGAATTCGTGCCACGGGTTCGTCACCATCGCCCCCCACAACACCAGGTTCAGTCCGATCGGAATCGTGGAGGAAAGGCGCCACCGGTTAAACGCGTCCGGCGTGTAGAGCTGGGCGTAACGGAGCGTGAAGTGGAACCACGCGGGCGCGAAGATCAGGAGCCCGGTGTAGAGCGCGATCATCCCCAGCCAGTGGACGTCTGGGTCCGCGCCCGACAGGACCGTGATCAGGTCGCCGATCGCGAAGATCAGGCCGGCGGAAAAGACCAGCGGAATAACAGCAC
>CAJXIC010000151.1 GCA_913054385.1 uncultured Pseudomonadota bacterium | reverse complement strand
AATCGACCCTGCGACGCGATCAGATCTTCGATTGGGACCGCCCGGGTGTCGCGGTAGAGAAGAACCGCCCGTGTGCTTTCTCCCGCACGCACCTCGAAGACATTTTCCGCTCCGCGCTTTTCCGCCACCAGCGTCCGACGCGGGATCCTCCGCAAGGCGCCGGGCTCGACGGTGATTTCGGGGAAGGTAAAGGACGGCCCCGAAAACGAGAGCGGCTCCCCCGTCACCGCGCCTTCGATGATCGCGATGGATTCGCCGAAGCGATCGGCATCTTCGCTCACGGACAACGCGGCCCATTCGAGCGGACCCCCCGCGGCACGATCGAGAAGTGCGAGCTCTTCGGCTACGCGCAGCGGGTGCATCGCACTGGAGAGGGGCACCGCAACCCCCAGCTGGAAACGCACACACTTTGTGGCGACCCAGGCCGCCGCGGCGAACGAGAATGCGCCTCGCACGGTTCCCTCGGCATCGAGCGGCCCGAACCAACCGAGATCAAAACCCTGGGACTCGGCGGCCTCGAGGATCTTGAAGCTCGGATCGTCGGGAGCGATCGGTGCATTCCCTCCGAGGGGTGCGAAGACGCCGACCTTCAACCCGCAGAGCCCCAATCGAATGCGAGATCGACCTCGATGTCCGGGTGCAAACTGAGCGCCACCGGGCAGCTGCGCGCGGCGCGCTCGAGGACGTCGTGGGCTTGCGGGGGCAGGCCCGGCGCCATCTGCATCCGCAAGACCAGTCGTTCGATGCGCCGCGGCAAATCGGAGGTCATGTGCTTCTCGACCCGGGCGCGCGAACCCTCCAACGGCCAGTCGTGACGCCTCGCGGTGATGCTCATCACCGTGAGCATGCAGCTGCCGAGAGCCGTCGCCGCAAGGTCGGTCGGCGAAAAACACTCGCCCTTTCCCTCGTTGTCGCGCGGCGCGTCGGTGGCGGTTTCGGCTCCCGACGGCCCGTGCACGCAGCGCGTGTGGAGTTCGCCTTCGTAAAAGACGTCGATCTCGACCATGGATCCTCCTTCCTCGGCAAGTATAGGCCCGAGAGCACGCGCCCGGTCCGCCCGATCAGGGCTTTCTTGAATCCCCTATCGTCGAAACACGCCATTCTGGAGAAATCAAGATGCCCTCGCCCTCCGACGAACTCAACGAACTCGATGAACTCGCCGACCTCGATCGTCGGCACCTGATCCACCCGATCACCGAGTTCCGGATTCACGAGGTGAAGGGGCCGCGGATCGTCACAGGCGGCGAGGGCATTCGCATCGAACTCGCCGACGGCCGCAGCATGATCGACGGTTTCTCGGGGCTCTTCAACATCAACGTCGGCCACGGGCGTCGCGAGATCGGCGAAGCCGTCGCGGTGCAGATGCAGAAACTCGCCTACTACCCCTCGTTCTGGGATTTCTCCTCCGAGCCGGCGATCCGACTGGCCGAGCGCCTGGCCCGCTTGATGCCCGAGGGAAGCGAACTCGACCACTTCCTCTTCACCACAGGCGGCTCCGACGCCAACGAGACCAACTTTCGATTGGCACGGCTCTACCACGCGGTGCGCGGCGAGACCTCGAGGCAGAAAATTCTCTCGCGACGCTCGGGCTTCCACGGGATCACTCGCGCCGCCGGCAGCGCCACGGCGATCCCCGCCTACCACGTCTTCGCCGAACCCGACCCGCTCCACTTGAACACGGCAGCGCCGTATTGCCACCGCTGCGAATTCGGGAAGACCCCCGATGCCTGTGCCCTCGAATGCGCCGAGGACATCGAAACCGTGATCGCCCGGGAAGGTGCCGAGAGCATCGCCGCGCTGATCGCCGAGCCCATCCTCGGAACGGGCGGAATCGTGCTGCCGCCCGCGGGCTACTTCGAACGACTGCAGGCGATCTGCCGCGAACACGGGATCCTCTTCATCCTGGACGAAGTCATCACGGGCTTCGGGCGCACCGGCGAGTGGTTCGGCATGCAGAAATTTGGGTTGCAGCCCGATCTCCTCTCGCTGGCAAAGGGCATCTCGAGTGGCTACGCGCCGCTCGGCGCCGTGGCCTTGCGCCGCGGAGTCTACGAAACGATTCGCGACGACTCACCGCGCGGCCTGCCCTTCATGGGTGGACTGACCTACAACAATCACCCCACTTCGTGCGCAGCCGCGCTGGCAAACCTCGACATCATCGAGAACGAGGGATTGGTCGAGAACGCTCGCACGGTCGGCGACTATCTGCTCGAGCGCCTGCACGAGTGCTTCGGAGCGAAGGCCCTGGTCTCGGAGATTCGCGGCCTCGGAATGCTCGCCGCGATCGAATGCACCGAACCGGGCACTCTCGACCCGATCGACGGACGCCCCATGTCGTTCCCGGCGGCGGTCGCGAAAGCCGCCTTCGAACGTGGACTGATCTGCCGAGCACTGTGGGAGAACGTCGCCCTGGCACCGCCGCTTTGTACCACCCGCGAGGAGATCGACGAGATCGTGACGATCCTGGCGGAGTCTTTCGAAGTGGCCGAACGAAGACGCGAGTCTCGCTAGTTCGCTGGCTTCGCCGCTCGGCGGCGACGCTTAAGGGTGCGCAACCCCCCGAAGCCTGCGCCGATCACGACGATTCCCAGGAAGATCCACTCCTCGTAGGCCGCGATGTTGCCGAGCAGCGCCTCGATGGCCTGGCCCAGGAAGTAGCCTCCGAAGGCCACGAGGTTGGCCCAGAGGACTGCGCCGAGGAAGTTGAGGATCGTGAACTTCAGCACCCCGATCGGCGAAGTCCCCATGGCGACCGCGCCGAGCAGGCGCATCCCGTAGAGGAATCGGAAAGCGAGGATCAGAAAGATGTCGAAGCGCTGGAGGAGACTTTCGAAGCGCGCCACGCCCGACTTCCACTCGGGGCGACTTTCGAGAAACTCCACGCCCCGGGCGCGACCCACGTGGAACCAGATCTGATCCCCCAGTGTGGCGCCCAGCGTGGCGACGACAATCACCGGAAGAAGCTCGAGGTACCCGCGGTGCGCCGCCAATCCGGCGAGCGCCACGGTGGTTTCACCCTCGAGGAGCGAGCCGGCGAAGACGAAGCCGTAGCCGTACTCGCGAAGCAGGGATTCCAGCATGCCCACGGATCAGCCCTGCCAGCGTTCGCAACGCCCACTGCGGACAGCACTCGAAGGCGAGCCCACCACCGGGGACGCGATTAGCCCGCGGCCACTCCGCGCGAAAGTTCCGTGACCAGGTAGAAGAGCGCGACGGCGCAGACGACGACGATGGCAATGCGAACGGGGTTGCTCATGCGGACCGGCCTCCGGTGTGGGTTCGGGCGGCAAGGAGCATACCATCGACGACCCGGTCGCGATTCCTGGCCGCGGGCGGCGGGGTGGCTCGTCCGGAAAGCGTGCCGATTCGGACCGTCACCCATCCTGGAGACGGCCAAAACTCGGCGCTGGCCGCCGACGCACGCCTGCGACAATCTCTTGGGGTCCTCCAACCGGTGCAGCGCAACGCACCGGGAGTCGCCCGCATGAACCGCTCTCCCTATCGACCGCTGCAGATCGCGACAGGGGGGTTCCTCGCGCTGGTGGTGCTGGCGATGGCGGTATCCGCGGCACTCACCTGGCGCGAGCAGAGTCGACTCGAGTTGGCGCGCTACCAACTCCAGCGCATCCACATCTTCGAGCAGGCCTACTTTGAGATTCAGGGGACTCTCGCCCAGGGACTCTCCGAAGAATGGGTGGGCACGGGGGATCGCTGGGCCGGCCTGCAACGTGGCGTGCGCCAGTTGATCCAACTCGGCGGGACCCTCGACGCCGAAACCCCCGCGCGCTTGCATGCGATCCTCGCACTGCTCGCTCGCCCCATCGCAGACCCGGAGGGCGCGCTGCTCGCGGCCAAAAAGGGGGTCCGGGAAATTTCCCGTGCCGAGAGCGAAGCCCAGAACCGGCTGCTCGCCTCGATCCAAGCCGACGCAGCGGCCCAGCTACGTCTCGAAATCCTGGTCCCGAGCGCACTGATCGCCTTCGGCGTCGCCGTGGTGTTCGTGCTGCGGCGCCAGATCTTCGCCCCGCTTTCGGCACTCCAGCAGTTGCTGGCGCGACTGGCCACCGGAAACTTCGCGCGCGTACCCGAGGAAGACATCCCCCCGGCCGTCGCCAGCGTCTACAAGAACTTCAACACCCTCGCAGAACGCCTCGCCGTCCTGGAAGCCGCGCATCGCGAACGTGAAGAGAACCTCGAGCACGCCGTCCGCAGCGCCGCAGGGACGCTCCTCGATCAGCAGCGCAGCCTTGCGCGCGCCGAGCGCCTGGCCGCGACCGGCGAGCTGGCCGCGGGCTTCGCCCACGAAGTCCGGAACCCCCTGGCGGGGATCCAGCTTTCGCTCGCGAACCTGAAAAACGAACTCGAGTCGCCCGAGTACCGCGATCGAATCGACGGCGTGCTCGAAGAAGTCGAACGACTGTCGCAGCTGCTCCGCGACATGCTGGACACTTCACGGCACCAACCCGAAACGGCGCGCGACGTCGACCTCCACCCGCTGGTCGACGACCTGCTTGGCATCACGCGCTACCAGCTCCCGGCGTTGGTACGCCTCGAGAACCGGATCGCCCCGGGTGCGCGCTGCTTCGCGCCGGAGGGAGCCGTGCGCCAGATGCTGCTGAACGTGATCCTCAATTCGTCCGCGGCTCTCGGTAGCCAGGGCGGCTTGATCGAGATCTCGAGCGAAGCGACGACGGCCGAGGGCATGACGACGATCCAGATCGCCGACGACGGTCCGGGCTTCCCCCAGGAACTGCTCGATTCCGGGATTCGCCCCTTCTTCAGCACGCGCGAAGGGGGCACCGGTCTCGGCCTCACCCTGGCGCAGCGCCTCGTGCGCGACGCCGGGGGGCGCATCGCGTTGCGGAACCGCAGACCGCGCGGTGCCGAGACGACCCTCTTGCTACCCTCGACGGCGTCTCATGGCTGACACCCTGCTGCTGATCGAAGACGAGAAACTCCTGGGCCAGGAACTCGTTCGACACTTCGAGCGGGAGGGCTGGGCGGTGACGCACGTCGCCGACATCGGAGCGGCACGCCAGCGCCTGCTCGAAGAAGAACTCGACCCCCTCGTCGTCCTCTCGGACATGAACTTGCCCGACGGCAACGCCCTCGATTTCCTCGAGGAGGTTCGCGAGCGAACGAGCGCGGGCGAATGGCTCTTCCTCACGGGCTTTGGCACGGTCGCCGACTCGGTCCGCGCGCTGCGCCTGGGCGCTTACGATTTTCTCGAAAAGCCCTGTCCCCTCGAGCGACTCGACCTCGTGGTGGCTGCGGCCGCCCGCAGTGCAAGGGCCCAACGCCGGATCCGCGAGGCCAGCGAAGGCGAAGTCGCGGCCTTCGGCTTCGAGGCCTTCGTCGGCTCGAGCGCAGCGGCCCGGGAAGTACGCGAATTGCTCGCTCGCCTGGCACGCGTTCCGTTTTCGGCCCTGGTGATCGGCGGCGAGACTGGCACCGGCAAGGGCCTGGCCACCCGCATCCTGCACCACGCGGGGCTTCGCTCGGGAGGCCCGCTAGTCGAAGTGAACTGCGCGGCCCTGCCCACCGACTTGCTCGAATCGGAACTCTTTGGACACGAGGCGGGGGCCTTCACCGGCGCCCAGAAGCGGCGCCGCGGACTCGTGCAGCAGGCGCACAAGGGTACGCTCTTCCTCGATGAAATTTCCGAAATGCCCGTCGACCTGCAGTCGAAGTTGCTGAAGGTGATCGATGACCAGAAAATCCGTCCCCTCGGAAGCGAGCGCGAGATCGAGGTGGATGTGCAGATCGTCGCGGCCAGCAACCGCAACCTGCGCGAGCGTATGACGGAGGGGCTTTTCCGCGAGGATCTCTTCCACCGACTTTCGGTCTTCGACCTGACGCTACCGCCTCTCCGCGATCGGCTCGAAGACCTCGACGAACTCGTGCCGAAGATCGTCGCCGAA
>CAJXIC010000150.1 GCA_913054385.1 uncultured Pseudomonadota bacterium | reverse complement strand
GCGACCGCCGTGCCTGCCGCCCGGTGACCGAGCAATGACGCTCGAGTGCGCGGTCGGCACCCTGCTCGACGCCTTCGACTATCCGCTCCCGCCCGAATGCATCGCCCAGCATCCCCCCCCACGCCGCGATGCGGCGCGCATGCTGGTGCTGGACCGGGCACGCCCCGGTCCTCTCGAACACGCCGTGATCGGCGACCTGCCCTCGAAACTTCGCGCCGGCGACCTGTTGGTCGTCAATGCGACGCGCGTGGTGCCAGCACGCCTGCGCGGCCGCAAGCAGAGCGGCGGGCGCGCCGAGGCGTTGTTGCTGGGCCCCGGCGGTACCAAAGCGCAGCTGCGGGCGCTGGTGGGGTGTCGCGGACGCCTGCGCGAAGGGCTGGCTCTGATTTTCGAAAGTGAAGGGCAGGCCGAGAGCCTCGAGGCGGAGGTGTTGGCGGTGGCGCCGGACGGCGTCGCCACCCTGGCTTTCCCCGAGGACGTCGATCCCTACGCCTGGGGCGCCCCTCCCCTGCCCCCCTACATCCGGCGAGAACCCGGCGTGCACGACGCCGACGACGTCGAGCGCTACCAGACGATCTTCGCGCGCGAGCCCGGTGCGGTGGCAGCCCCCACCGCGGGCCTGCACTTCACCAAAGCGCTGCTGGGCGAGATTGCCGAGCGCGGCGTGGCGCGCGCCGAAGTCGTGCTGCACGTCGGTGCCGGAACCTTTCGACCGCTCACCCCCGAAGACTTGCAGCGCGGTCGCCTGCACGCGGAAGACTTTGAACTGCCAGAGGAGACCGCCGAAGCCATCGAGCGGACGCGCGCCGGCGGTGGCCGGGTGGTGGCGGTGGGAACGACCGTGACGCGGGTACTCGAGGCTTGCCACGCGAGCGATGGGCGTGTGGCGGCCCGCCGCGGCCAGACCGATCTCTTCCTGAAACCGGGTTCGCGCTTCGCGGTGGTCGACGCCCTCCTGACCAACTTTCACCTGCCGCGTTCCTCACTGCTGCTGCTGGTGGCGGCCTTCGCCGGGCGTGAGACGGTCCTTGCGGCTTACGCCGAGGCGATTCGTGAGGGCTACCGCTTCTATTCCTACGGCGACGCGATGTGGATCGAATGAAGGCTTCGGGGTTCTGTTTCGAAGTGACCGCGCGCGACGGCGCTGCGCGCAGCGGGCGGCTTGCGACGCCCCACGGCGTGGTCGAGACGCCGGCGTTCATGTGTGTCGCGACCTATGGCGCGGTGCGCGGCGTGTCGATGCCGGTGCTCGAAGGGCTCGGGGCCCAGATCCTGCTGGCGAACACCTACCACCTGCACGAGCGGCCGGGCGAAGACACGATCGCGGGCCTCGGCGGACTCCACGGCTTCAGCGGCTTCGGGGGCCCATGGCTCACCGACAGCGGCGGCTACCAGGTGACTTCGCTGGCGGATCGCATGCAACTCGACGAAGACGGCATCACCTTCTCCTCGCCACTCGACGGAACGCGCCGCAGCCTGACCCCCGAATCGGCGATTGCCATCCAGGAAAAGCTCGGGGCGGACATCGCGATGGTGCTCGACGTCTGCCACCGCCCGCGGCCCGATGCAAAGGAAAGCGAGAGTCGGCGCATGCGCGAGGCAATGGAGCAGACCCTGCGCTGGGCCCGGCGCAGCGCTGCGGCCCGCAGTCGGCCCGACCAGGCCGTCTTCGGAATTGTGCAGGGCGGACTCTCCGCCGAGCTTCGACGGACGAGCGCAGCCGGCACGGTAGACGTCGGCTTCGACGGCTACGCCCACGGCGGTCTCGGGCTGGGCGAGCCGCGCAGCCAGCGCGGCGAACTGATCGAGGCGGCCCAAGCGGCCCTGCCCGAGGAGCGCCCGCGATACCTGATGGGCCTGGGGCATCCGATCGACCTGGTGGATGCCGTAGCCGCCGGCGTTGACCTCTTTGACTGCGTGGTGCCGACGCGCAACGGGCGCCACGGCGTGCTCTTTACCAGCCGCGGGCGCCTGCAGGCGAAGAGCGCGCGCTTTCGAGACGACCCCCGGCCGCCGGATCCAGACTGCGATTGTGCGACCTGCAGCCGGGTTTCCAGGGGCTATCTCCGGCACCTGCTGTCGATTGGCGAGAGCCTCGGGGCGCAGCTCGCCAGCGTGCACAATCTGCGCTTTACCCTGCGCCTGCTCGAGCGCGCGCGCGCCGCGATTGCAGCCGGAACGTTCGCGGCCCTGCGCCGTGAAGTCGCGGCGCTCGAGGACGCGCGCGTCTGAGCGCGGGGCTCAGTCCGCGGCGCAGAGCCCCGCCCGAAAGGGCCCGTCTTCCCCGAGGCTCGCGGGCAGGATCTCGACGGCATGGGCTTGCCCGGGCCAGGTGCGCTCGGCCACCCGGCGCCGCAGCGGCTCGAAGAAGAGCGCTTCGCCGGCGGCCACGGCGATGGTGCCGAGCACGATTCGCTCGGGAGAAACGCTGAAGACCAGCTGCGCCAGCGCGCGTGAAAGGTAGTCGGCCAGGCGTTCGAGTTCGGCAATGGCAAAAGCGTCGCCCGCGTGGGCGGCCGCCACGGCGTCTTCGGGCCGGATCTGTCCCTGCCCCCCGGCTCGCACCGCGATCGCTCCTTCAGGGGGTGCCACAGCCCGCAGGCGACGCTGCCAGGCCGCGCCCCCCACGTAAGCCTCGAGGCAGCCATCGAAGCCACAGGCGCAGCGCTCCCCCGGCCATTCGACCGGGGTGTGCCCGATCTCGCCCGCGAAGTCGCGGTGGCCGACGTGGAGTCGCCCGCCCAGGATCATGCCGGCGCCGATGCCGGTCGACATCGTCAGGTAGACGAGATTCTGGCAGCCCTGCCCGGCCCCGTAGCGCCATTCGGCGAGGGCGGCGGCGTTGGCATCGTTTTCGAGGCGTACCGGCCGCTCGAGGGCCGCCTCGAGCACGTCGCGGACGGGTACGACGCCCCAGCCCGGGAGATTCGGGGGATGCAGCACGCGTCCCCCGCGGCGGTCGAAGGGCCCGGGCAGCGACACACCCACGGCCTCGACTTCGGGCCAGCCGACACCGCTGGCCTCGGCGAGCGCACGCGCGCGGGCGGCGATCCGCAGCAGGTCGTCCTCGGCGCTGCCGCTCGGCTCGGTGGGGAAGCGCTCGCGTGCGACGATGACACCCGCCGCATCGGCCAGCGCCAGCGCGGTCTTGGTGCCGCCGATGTCGATACCGAGTCGATGGGACACCCGCGGACCCGCCTCCCGCGCGCCGGAGCACTCGGCTGCGTACGCGCTGCGCGAGGCTATCACAGGGGGCTCCAGTCCCGGGCCAGAGCCGCCGATACCCCCCAAAGAGAAGCCCGTCCGCATCCCGCGGTCGTCGCCGAGGAGCCTTGCAATGTCCCGACCGACCCGACGATTCGAGCGAACCCGATCCATTTTGCGCAGCGGCCCGCGCGCGCGTCGCGCCGCCCTGTTGCTGGTGCTGCTGGCACCGTTCGCGATCGGTTGCGCCTTCGGAGAGGTGCGCTGGGGAGACCCCCTCGAGCGCGAGTACTCGCTTCAGGAAATGCAGAAGCGCTACACCGACCTGGTCCGCTTCGGGCACTTCCAGGGGGCCTCGCGCTACGTCGCCCGGGCCGAGCAGAAGAGCTATCTCGCGGGCCTGCCCGCGCCCGAATCGATCCGCTTCACGGATTATCGCGCCGAGCCGGTGCACGTAAATGAAGACCTGAACCTCGCGGTGCTCGAGGTGACCTACACCGCCTACTCGCCCTGGACCCTGGTGCAGTTCAACGTCTTCGAGCGTCAGGAGTGGAGGCGGCCCGACGGCATGGCCAACGCCTGGATCGTAAAATCGACCTTCCGCGGCCTCGAGCCCTACCTCGCGAAGAAGCCGAAGAAGAGCGCGGGGCGGTAAGCGCAGATCCGGCGGTCGCGGACTAGCGCCCCCCGAGGCGGCGCAACAGCTCGCGCTCGTCCGGGAACGTCGCCGAAGTCTCGTTGGCCTGGGGCCGCACCACCGAGAGGATGCGCTCGCCTTGGCGCACCACGGTGATGTGCCGAGTCGTCCCATTCGCAGACCGCACTCGCACGTTGTCGGTGACGATCGGTTCCGGGTTGCCAGCGGGGCCGCTGCTCACCGGGAAGCCCACCTGGGTGGCGACGCCGCGGCTGCTGCCAGAAGTTCGCACCAGGAAGGCGGCCTCGGAAGCGCCGCTACCGCGAAGGCCCGGGGCCGCCAACGCGATGGCCCCGTGGCTGCCGCGCAGCTGCGACAGGCGACGCTCGACGCGAGTCGCGTGCTCGGCCACGACCGGCTCGCTGGTACGCGTTGCGCGCGCGTAATCGCCGAGGGCCTCGAACTCGCGAGCGTTGGCGGCCTCGCGGTATTCCGCGGGAATCTGCTTCGGGTCGTCGGTGAAGGCCAGTGTGCCCTCCTGGGTTTCCCAGGAGTAGACCGTGCCCGCCACGGCCGAGCCCGCCGCGATCGCGGCGACCAGCGAGGCGATCACGGCCGCTGCGACGCTGAGTCGAAGGCGCTTCGGGTCCAAGGCGTTCTCCTCTGCCCCGGGGTCCGAATGCAACGGCCAGGAGGCGTTGAAGGTGAGTTCCACCAAAGCGGAAAAAGGCTCGAAGATCAAGGACTTTTCGTGACGATGCGAAGTGCTCACGCAACTCTGTGGAGGGCGGCTCGCAACCACGTTCCGCGCGCCGGCAACTGCCTTCTGCCCGGGGTGTCGGCCCCGCCTCAGCCGTCGGCGCGAAACGGCAGCGATTCGTAGCGGCGCACGTGCGGGCCCGGGGCGAAGCGCCCCTTCTCCGCGTCGACCTGGAAGTCCGGGCAGCGGGCGAGCAGTTCCTCCAGGACGACACGCGCCTGTAGCCGCGCGGTCGCCGCACCGATGCAGTGGTGGGAGCCGTACCCGAGAGCGAGGTGGCGGCGGATCTTTCGGTCGGGTTCGAAGACCTCGGCTTCGGGCCCGAATTCACGCTGGTCGCGGTTGGCGGATCCGTAGAGCAGGAGCACGCGCTTGCCGGCCGGAATCGTCTGGCCGTGGAGCGAGACCTCCCGGGTCGTCGTGCGCGCCAGCGCCTGCAGCGGGCTCACCAGGCGCAGGAACTCCTCGATGGCTCGCGGGATTGCCTCGGGCTCGGCTGCGAGGTGGGCCTTCGCCTCCGGGTGCTCCGAGAGGAGCTGGCTGGCACCGCCGAGCAGCCCGGTGACCGTATCGTTGCCACCGGTGACCATGGTGAAGCCAAAGCCCAGGATGCGGGCCATCGACACGGGCTCGCCGTCGATCCGTGCGTGGACGAGGGCGGAGAAGAGGTCTTCGCGCGGTTCCTTGCGGCGCTCCTCGATGAGGCCGGCAAACAGTCGGAACATCTCGGCGACGGCATCCGCGCCGTCCTTCAAGATGTCGCCCTCGGCATTGGCGGAGACCGTCGCTTCGGTCCAGCCGTCGAAACGGTCGCGGACCTCGTCGGGAACGCCTAGGAAGTGGGCGACCACCCGGCTCGGCAGTGGCTTGAAGAGATCGGTGACGATGTCACCCTCGCCCGCTTCGCGCAGCCGCTCGACGCGTTCGACGACGAAGTCGCGAACCATCGCTTCGATCTCGCGGACGCGGCGCGGCGTGAATTGCTTGATGCCGAGCTTGCGGACCGCCGTGTGGTCGGGGGGGTCCATCATGACGATGGGCGACTCGAGGCCGAGTTCCTCCATGTCGCGGTAGTCGGTCGTGAGGCCCTTCGCCGAGGAGAAGGTCGCGGTATCGATCAGCGCGTCGAAGACGTCGTTCCAGCGCGAGAGCACCCAGTAGTCGCCGTCCCGGATCTCGACGAGCGGCGCGTGATCGCGAAGCTCCCGGTACATCGGGAAGGGATTTCGCCAGGCCTCCCCTCCCCCGCGTTCGAACTGGACTGAACCGTCGCGTTCCACTTCGGGGCCCCTTCGATTTTCAGTGTTCGATCAGGGTAAACCGACAAAG
>CAJXIC010000149.1 GCA_913054385.1 uncultured Pseudomonadota bacterium | reverse complement strand
GGCGGGCGCTCTTGTGGACGATCACGGCCTTCACGGTGGGCCACAGCATCACCCTGGCGCTGGCTGCGCTTGGCTGGATCGCGGTTCCCCAGGCTCCGATCGAGGCCGTCATCGCCTTCAGCATCTTCGTTCTCGCCGTCGAGATCGTGCGCCGCGAGGAGGGCCGGGCGACCTTGATCGAGCGCTCGCCGTGGCTCGTCGCGGGCAGTTTCGGGTTGCTGCACGGTCTTGGCTTCGCGGGCGCGCTGGCCGAGGTGGGCCTGCCGAAAAGCGAGATCCCACTCTCGCTCTTCAGCTTCAACCTGGGGATCGAAGCCGGGCAGCTCACCTTCGTAACGGGGATCCTGCTCGGCTGGGGGCTGTTTAGGAAGCTGCCCGTAGCCGTGCCTGCCGGGGCGGTGGTGGTTCCCGCCTACGCCATCGGCGTCCTCGGTGCCTACTGGTTCTTCGAGCGGAGCTGGCAGGTGGTGGCCGCGGGGTTTCGCTAACAGCGACGGCACCCGTTGGGCCCGCCCGCCCTCAGTCGAGGACGTCGGCCGCGATCAACTCCTCGAGGTAGGGCGTGTCCCACCACGAGAGCTGCAGTTCTTTCGCGCGCCGGAAGAACATCTGCACGTCGTATTCGATGGTGAAGGCCACGCCGCCCCAGATCTGGGCGCAGACCTTGGTCGTCTGCTGGTAGGTGTTGCAGGCGAAGAGCTTTGCCATCGGTGCGAAGCGCGCGATGGAGCGCCCCTCGGCCGCGTTCCAGGCGGCCTCGTGGACCAGCACGCGGCCGCCGTCGATGTGCGTGGAGGCGTCGGCCATGTAGTGGGCCAGCGCCTGGAAGGCGCCGAGGGGTTTATCGAACTGCACGCGGACCTTCGCGTACTCGACGGTTTCCTCGAGGCAGCGCGCCGCGCCGCCGATGGCCTGGGCGGCCAGCAAGACGATGCCCCGGTGCATGACGGTGTCCCAGGTGGCCCAGCCGTTGCCGGCTTCGCCCACGCGGTCACTCGTCGGCACGCGCACTCCGTCGAAGTCGACCTTGTAGTGGGGCTCGCCCGACTGCGAGAGGTAATGGGTGAGGCGGACGCCCTCCGCATGGGGATCGACGAGCAGGATCTCGACGCCGTCCTCGCTGCGGGCCAGCACCAGCAGGCGTTCGGCGACCCCCGCGTAGTTCACCGAGAGTTTCGTGCCCGAGAGGACGAAATCGTCCCCCTCGCGCTTCGCTTCGAGTTGGACGCCCACTTCTCCGTAGCCGCGTTCGGGCTCGATCCAGGCTGGCGTGAGCACGGCTTCACCGCTCGCGATCTTCGGCAGCCAGGCCAGCTTCTGGGCTTCGCTTCCCGCTTCCAGCATCACGCTGGCGCTCATCACGCCGCTTACGAAGTGCGGGGTGGGTGCCATGGCGCGGCCGATCTCTTCGTAGATCAGCGCGGCTTCGACCATGCCGAGGCCGCCGCCCCCGAACTCTTCGGGGATCAAGACGCCGACGAGGCCACCCTCCGAGAGTTGTTTCCAGAGCGCTTCGGGGACGCCCTTCGGGTCGTCCTCGGCGATGCGCACGGCCTCGACGCTCGAATATTCTTCGAGCAGCGAGTGCGTCATGTCTCGGATGGCTTCCTGTTCTTCGCTGAGATCGAGATCCACGTGGGGTTCTCCTTCTATCTAATCCGGCTGGAGGGCGGGCGCCCTAGAAGTTTTTCGGCAGTCCGAGATGGCGGCGGGCGATGATGTTCTTCTGGATCTCCGACGAGCCCCCGCCCACGGTTTCGTTCATGGTGGCGCGGTAGGCCCCCTCGAAGCGCCCGAGCAGCGGGGCGAGTTCCTGGCCTTCGCGGATCGTCCCGGCGGCACCGGAGATGTCGAGCGCCTCGTCGCAGACCCGCTGGGAGAGGCTCGTGGTGAAGAGCTTGTACTGCGAAGACGGGATCGTCGGCGGTTTGCCGCCGCCTCTCGCCGCGCACAAGAAGCGCGTCGAGAGCGCCTTCGAAACCGCGGTGTCGGTGACGATGTTGGCGATCAGGCGGCGCGTGTCCGGGTTTTCTCGGACGGGCTTGCCGTCGCGTTTCGAGGTCTTCGCGTAGTCGACGAGCACCTGGGTGCGGTTGGTGATGGGCGACAGCGTGAACATCGTGAAGCGCTCAAGGTCGAGGGCCTCGGCGATGTACTGGAAGCCCCGGCCGCGCACGCCCACCAGATAGTCGTCGGGAACGAAGACGTCCTCGAAGAAGACCTGGTTGGTGGTGTCCTTGCCGATGGTGGGAAGGCTCTGCACCTCGAGGCCCGGGTGGTCCATCGGGATCAAGAAGAGCGAGATGCCGTTGTGCTTCGACTTGTCGGGGTCGGTGCGTGCACCCACCCAGTACCACTCCGCGAAGTGCGCGGAGGTGGTCCACATCTTCTGGCCGTTCAGGTTCCAGCCGCCTTCGACCTTGTCGGCCTTCAGCTGCATGTTCGCGGCATCGGAGCCGGCCTGGGGCTCGCTGTAGCCGACGGCGAACTCGACTTCTGCCGAGAGGATCTTCGGCAGAAACTCCTGCTTCAGTTTGTCGCTGCCGTGACGGATCAGTGTCTTGCCGATGATGCCGACACCTTTTCCGATCTGCGGAGCGGCGTGGCGTGCCAGCGCCTCGGTCAGGATGAATTCGTAGACGCCCTCGATCTCCTGTCCGCCGTATTCCTTCGGCCAGGACATGCCGAGCCAGCCCTTCGCGGCGAGCTTCTTCATGAAGGCGCGGCGCTCGGGCGTGTCGGAGAGCTGCGAGAAATTCTCGCGGTGGTGGTCCATTACCACGGGGTCGTGGTTCTCGACGAGCCAGGCCTCGACTTCGTCGGCGAAGGTCTGTTCTTCGGGAGTGAAATCGAAATTCATGAGGAATCCTCCGGGGCGGGGGGAAGCGGGGAGTAGGGGCCGGGACGGGAACCCGCGGCGAGGCGATCACCCTATACGATACGCGGCGTATTGTAAATATCGAGGCGCACAGGGGCCGCCTTACAGGGCGTGGGACGCCCTTGGACCGTTAGCGCTCGGGTGCGGTGGAGGGCTTTCGCGGCGGGCGCAGCGACAGGGCGAGGAGCCCCGCGATCACGACCAGCATCGGCAGGATGCCGCGCGCGCCGGGCGGCGTCCGGGCGAAAAATTCCGGCCCGAGAGGCTGGAGGAAGAGCCCGATTCCGAGGCGGCCGAGCCACTCGACACCGAGCAGGAGCAGCATCAGCGGGACCAGGTTGCGGTAGCGCAGCAGCACGAGCGCCTGCAGCGAGGCCACGATCAACTGCTCGAGTCCCCAGAGCGAAGCCAGCGAGTGGATCACGCGGTCGGGGTCGGGGTCGCCCTCGAACACGATCATCGTCGCGATCGACTGCATGCCGCCGTCCGGGGCGAAAAGGTGGACGCCACTCCGAAAGAGCATCAGCGCCGTTAGCAATGCCAGCCCAATGACGGCGACCCGCGGGCCGTGGTATGCGTTCGAGGCGACCGGCGGCAGGAGCCTATCCAGGAGCGCGGCCATGGGGGTCCTCCAGCGCGTGCGGGTCCACGATAGCCGACACGACCCGTGCCCGGCGGTCTCCAGCGGTCTGCGAGGCGATGGGCCGACGGCCCGATATACTCGCGGACCGACCCGCGCCAGAGGACCCCTGCAATGAGCGATCTCGACTACCGCCCCTTCGATGCCGACAACCACTACTACGAGGCCGAAGACGCTTTTACGCGTCATGTGCCCGAGGCGCTGCAGCGGCGTGGCGTGCAATGGGTACAGATGGGCAAGCACCGCCATCACCTGGTGGCCGGCAAGCTGGCCCACGCGGTGAAGAACCCCACCTGGAACCCCATCGCGAAGCCCGGCGCCATTGCCGACTACCTGCGCGGCAACCCGGCGGGGAAGAACCCGAAGGACTTGCTCGGCGAGCGCGAGCCGCTTCCGCGCGAGTACATCGACCACGACGCGCGGGTGGCCAAACTCGAAGCCCAGGGGCTCGAGGGCATCTGGCTCTTCCCGACGTTGGGCGTGCTCTACGAAGAGTTGCTGAAGCACGACACCGAAGCGCTGATGGCGGTCTTTAGAGGCTTCAATCGCTGGCTCGACGAGGACTGGGGCCTTCACTACAAGGATCGGATCTTCGCCTCGCCCTACATCTCGCTGGCGAATGTCGACTTCGCCTGTGAGGAACTCGAATGGGCGCTGGCACAGGGGGCGCGTACGGTGTGCATGCGCCCGGCGGCGGTGTGTACGGCGCGCGATGGAACGCGTTCGCCCGCGGACCCGCTCTTCGATCCCTTCTGGGCACGGGCCAACGAGGCGGGGATCACCGTGGTGATCCACGCGGGCGACTCGGGCTACACCACCCACGGCTACACCCGCGATGGGTTCAGCGCGGGCGGCATTAGCGGTCCGATGTTGCCCAGCGTGAAGCAATTCAATATCGAACGCGCCGCTTACGATTTCCTGATCACCCTGTCCTACGAGCGCCTCTTCGAGCGCTTCCCCAACCTGCGGATCGCCTCGGTCGAGAACGGCGCCGAGTTTCTACCCGACCTGTTCCGCAAGC
Source organism: uncultured Pseudomonadota bacterium (assembly GCA_913054385.1). GTDB lineage: Bacteria > Myxococcota_A > UBA9160 > UBA9160 > UBA4427 > JAYGCV01. The sequence goes on along the minus strand of CAJXIC010000149.1, from coordinate 1,398 downwards.
TGCGCCAGACGAGGGATCGGCTCGCCACCGCCGGCTACTTCAAGGAGGACCCGGCGCTGCTCTTCGTCGAGCACGTCTGGATCAATCCCTTCTGGGAAGACGACGTCTACGAAGTCGAGGCGCTGATGGGTCCCGAGCGCGTGATCTTCGGATCGGATTGGCCTCATATCGAGGGCATGCCCAAACCCCTCGACTACTTGCCGGAACTCGATCGTTTCGACGCCGACAAGAAGCGCCGGATCCTGCGCGAGAACGCCCTCGAGCTGAACCAACTGCGACCCGCCTGAGCGGGGGCGCTATCCGCGTTGTGGCGGCGTCGGTTCGTCGCCTGCGTATTCGGCCATCGAGTCGATCTCGAGGTAGCGGCCGAGCTTCGCGGTGAGCCAGTAGAAGGGCAGGGTGTCCGCCAGCGCGAAGACGAACTTGAAGGCGTAGGCGGTCCCGATCAGCGCGAGCAGCTGGGGTACGAGATCGCGCTCGTCGCTGATCACCGCGACGAGTCCGCCGATCCACCAGGTGATGAGGATCACCGTGGTGCTGTCGACCAACTGGCTCACCATGGTCGAGCCGTTGTTGCGCAGCCACAGGTGGCGACCCTTGGTGAAGCGCTTCCAGAAGTGAAAGACGTAGACATCGGTGAACTGCGCCGTTACGTAGGCGATCATCGAGGCGAGGGTGGCCCCGAAAGCGAAGGCGCGGACCTCGAAGAAGACGGGTTCGCGACTCGCCGCGTCGAGGGCCATGGCACCCGTCGCCGGGTCGATCGTCTCGAAGCCGGGGAGGACGCCGCCGAGCCACAGGATGAAGAGCACCCAGCCGTTGAGCACCAGGCCCATCCACACCACCGCGCTGGCACGCGCCTTGCCGTAGAGCTCCGAGATCAGGTCAGTGCAGAGAAACGTGACGGGATAGGGCAGTACGCCGATGGCCACCGCGAAGGTGAGCGTGCCCCAACTGGCGGTCTCGAGTTCGCCGAGCTTGATGAAGCGCAGGATGCCCAGGATGTTGAGCATCGCCAGCGTGCCGAGGAAGGTCCCCGCCAGCACCAGGAAGACACGCTCGCGCCGGGCGTGCAGTGCCGAAGCTTCGATCGGGTGCAGATCCACCCCGCCAAGGATAGGGAACGAAAACGGCGACGTTGCCGAAAACGGGGACGGGTTTTCTTTTTCCCTTTTGTCCTTTTCGGGTGCTCGGGCAGCCGACGCGAGCCCTCTACTTGAAAAGGACAAAAGGAAAACCCGTCCCCGTTTTCGGCAACGTCGCCGTTTTCCGCGTCCCCGTCTGTCGGGGGCTAGGCGAGCATCCGTCTGCGGATGGCGAGGGCGCAGGCGCCGATGGCCAGCAGCCCGAGCACCAGTAGGACCTGGCGGTCGGGGCTCAGCGCCGGGGTCGACGTCG
>CAJXIC010000148.1 GCA_913054385.1 uncultured Pseudomonadota bacterium | reverse complement strand
CCTCAGCTTGGGAAGCTGATGCTCTACCAACTGAGCTACTCGCGCGTCGGGGCCACGGTAGCAGAGGCCGTCCTCTGGGGACCCGCTCATCCCCGGGAGCGAGTTCATCCTCTTCGACGAATCCGTCGGCGTCCACGGCGCCTTCCTCAATCCGCCGCCGTCGGGCGATGCATTCATGGCGCGGGTGCGCGACTTCTTCGAGCGCCGCGTGCAAGGCGCGGGCGACTGAGCGCGGGTTGGACCGCTCACGACCGATGTTGGCGGGAAGCTACGCCGCTCGGATCGTGAGGCCGGCCTCCTTGAGCATCTCGACCGAGATCGAGAAGTCTTCCTCCCAGCGTTCGGGGATCTCGCAGCCCGCCGGGTACACCACTTCGCGCACTCCCGCCTGAATCATCGAGCGCGCACAGCGCGAGCACGGCGGCCAGGTGACGAAGGCCACGCAGCCCTTCAGGCTTACGCCCACGCGCGCGGCGTGCATGATCGCGTTCTCTTCCGCGTGGCAGATCAGGGGATATTTGAGTGCGCGATCGGCCAGGCGGTCCGCACGATCCTCGATGCCGCGCGGAAAGCCGTTGAAGCCGGTCGAACGGATCTCGCGGTCTTCGCCGACGACCACGCAGCCGACCTGCGTCGACGGGTCCTTGCTCCAGCTCGCGATTTGCGTCGCCAGAGCGAGAAATCGCAGGTCCCACTTTTCGCTCAACGCATTCTCCCGGGCTCCAGCCGCATCAATTCGACGCGCTTTGGCAAACGTGGTCCAGGCACTGCAAGCCCGCATCGCAGCCGCCATCGGGCAGGCACGGCCCGCCGTAGGCACCGGGCGATCCCGCTTCGGGCCCGTCGCTGCCACACCCGAGCGCGACCACTGCCAGGAGTATTCCGAGACGCACGAGTTGCTTCACGTCAGAAGTTCCTTCGTATCCGACCGATGCTAGCGCCTCGGCTCTTGCCGTTAGCGAGCATGCGGGGGGCGCTATGCGCAGACAAATTCAAATTCTTTTTCCCGTTGGGTTTTCGCCGCGATGTTATCACGAGACTCCCCGGGAACATCGCCCCGCGGCAACCGTCCGTTGTCGGCGATGCCGTTTCACTACACCACGTCGTTCTGCCGCGCTTGCCTTCGCGCGCTGGACTTCGGATGGTCCCATTCCGACGCGGCGCTCCCCGTCCGGAGTGCCGCACCGCATCTGTCCCCTGTCGAACGCAGAGGGGTGCCGGATGTCCTCGCGATGGCTGCCTTTTAGCTTCGTGTGCCTGACCTGCCTGCTGGGAGCCCCGTCGGCTTTAGCCGGCGAACGCGTCTCCCACGACGTGGTGATCATCGCCGGGGACGACGCCCGCATTGCCAACGTCGTGCTCGGGTCAAGTCTGAGCGGAAACGCGCTCACGCTTTCGCCGCTGCCTCTAGACGAGGGCGGAACCGGGCAGCCCGGCATCCACCTGGAAGGGGACGAAAACTTCTCGATGCTCTTTGGCGTGAACGCCCTCGCGCTCAACTCCGGACACGCTGCCGTCCAGAGCATCACCATCAACGCCTACGTCGTGATCCAAATGCCGGGTGCCGAGGGCGGAGCCCTCGAACCGCTGTTCGAGGCGCCGGTTCCAAGAGAACGGCAAGCCGACTTCGAGCGCGCCGCCCCGGTCACGATGGCGACACGACCTTCGAGGCGGCTTTCGGCGTCCGCCGTTCGGTCAGCGCTCGGCGCCCGGATGCTTCCAATGCGACACCGCGATACCGTTCTGGTCGCCCAGCCCGGCGAAGGCCTCGGTACCTCGCACCTTCAGATCGATCCGGTGGACGCCGTCGACATCCCGCACCTGGATCCCGGCGTAGTCGCCGTTCTGCCCCTCAGCGGTCGCGATCTGGATTCGATTCTGGCCCGAGGGATCGAGGAACGCCACCCCGGCCATCTCGTCGGCCTTTGAAAAGAGCACCACCCGCGAGCGCCCCTGGTCATCGACCAGGGTCAGCTTGCGCACGGTCAACTCGCGATGAACCGAGCCGCCCGCACCGAGCAACACGAGACCCAGCACCACGCCACCGAGGGCGAAGAGTGCAATTCGGAGCCTTCGTACCTCGCCGCGAAGTTCGTCCATCCCCTGCCGTTCTCGCATGCTTTGCCCTCCCCGATTCCCCGCATCACGAGCGGGATACGCGGCGCGAGTATGGCACGGCCACGCCTGCGTGGCTGCTATCTTTGCCGCCGAAAGGAGAGCCCCGCAGCATGCGAATCCTCGTCACAGGCGCCGCCGGCTTCGTCGCTTCCCATCTTGCCGAGCGGCTGGCCCGCGACGGCCACGACGTGCTGGGCCTCGATAATTTCAGCGACTACTACGCGGAAGCCTTGAAGCGTGAAAACGCGGCAGCCGTTGCCGCGTCGGGCGCAGAAATACTCGAAATCGATCTCGCGAGCGACGACCTCAGCCGCGCCCTTGCCGGCGTCGAAATCGTCTACCACCTCGCAGCGCAACCCGGAATCTCCGCCAGCACGCCCTTCGAGAGCTACCTCCGCAACAACTTCGTTGCCTCCCAGCGCTTGCTGGAGGCGGCCGCGGCGGCCGGAAATTTAGCCCTCTTCGTCAACGTCTCGACCTCCTCGGTCTACGGTCGCAACGCGACCGATCCCGAAACCGCACCGCTGCGGCCAGCCTCGTATTACGGGGTCACCAAGCTAGCCGCCGAGGCGCTGGCGCTCTCCTACCACGAGAATCGCCTGCTTCCGGCGACCTCGTTCCGCCTGTTCTCGGTCTACGGCCCGCGCGAACGCCCCGAGAAGCTTTTTCCGCGACTGATCCGTTCCATCGTCGAGGGAAAACCCTTCCCGCTCTACGCGGGCGCGGCCGAGCACTCGCGCTCCTTCACCTATGTCGGAGACATCGTCGAGGGCCTTGTCCGCGCCACAGAGGCCACCGATGCCTGCGCCGGCGAGGTCTTCAATCTCGGCTCCGATTCCGAGTTCAAGACCCTCGAGGCCATCCGCATCGTCGAGCGCCTCATCGGCGGAAGCGCCCAACTCGACGACGTGGCAGCCCGCCCGGGTGACCAACTTCGCACCGCCGCCTGCATCGACAAGATTCGCGAGCGCCTGGGCTACCAGCCGTGCGTCACCCTCGAAGAAGGCTTGGCGCACAGCGTCGATTGGTTCCGCGAGCGCCCGCTTCCCCCGAACTGAGACACTCGCCCGCTCGCGCACTCCCGCGGCGCGAACTCAGCCCGCCCGTGCGCCGAGCCACTCCGCGATCCGAAGCGCGACGGCAGCGCGCGCGTCCTCGGGTTGCTGCAGGTAGTGGTCCCCGTCGACCCAGTCGAGTCGTTTGTCGCGGGCTCCGAGCGAGGCGAAAATTGCTTCCGCATCGCTCGGAAAGACGCCGGTATCGCCGCGGCTCTGGATCACCAGCGAAGGCTCGAAGATGCGCTCGAGGTGCGGCGCGCCACAGCACCCCGAATCGTCGAGACTCCACATCGAGAGCCAGGTCCGCAGCGTGCACGAATAGCCGATGCCGAAGGGTCCGAAGTTCGCGCGGGCGGGTTTCCCGGCGTAGCAACTCCCAATCGGGCGGTCGGACGGATCGAGTGTGCCGTCCATAAAACGCAGGTCGGCCCAGGTTCGCGGCAAGGTGAAGACCCGATCCGAATAACCTCGCGATGCGAGGTTTTCGAGCTCTGCCCGGGCCCACGCGCTAATGCGATGGTTGCGCGCCACCTGCCCCGCGCGATAGCGCAGAACGAACTCCGGGGCGTAGGGCGGCCCATTCGCCGGATCGAACATATCGAGTGCGGGATCCACCGAGAAGGCGTCCGATTCATCGACCACCGACGGGTCCATCCACGCCGTCAGCACTTCCGGACGCCCCGGGTGGGCATTCAGCGAGATGTAGAGGTCGGCGGCGGGCAGGTCGTCGAGCTGCGGCAGGCGCGGCCAGCCGGGGATCCGGTGGGTCGGCGCCTCGCCCAGCTCCCCCGCCCGCGCGTGCGACTGATAAGCCGCCAGCAGCGAACCGCCGCCCGAATTGCCGAGCAGCACGACCTGTTCGACGCCCGCTTCCTCGCGCAACCAGCGGATCCCCACCGCGATATCGATCAGGGCATGGTCGAGCAGGAAATAGGTCTCGGCCCCCCGAAAACGGGTATTCCAACCGAGGAACCCGAACCCGAGGGCCGCCATTTCATCGGCGAGGTAGTGCTCGCTGAAGTCCACGTTGTAATGCGTCGCGATGAGCGCAGTGCGCGGCCGCGCCCCCTTGGGCGTGTGATACAGGCCCTGGCAGGGATGGAAACCCGCGCCGTTGCGAGCGGCCGTCGGCGAGGCGAGGGATACAAACCGGTGCGCGATCTCCCGTTTCAAAGGCTCCATCCCGATCTCCCTTCACAGAACGTCTCGCTCCGTCCGTCACTCTCCGTCAGGTCCGCCGCCTCCCCTACGAGAAACGACCGCCCCGCGACGCGGCCCCAAGCCCTAGCCCAATAACGCCCGCGCCCTTCGTTCCCCGAAAAGAGCGCGCGCTGCCCCCGCCAGCGCTCCGCCTCCACCCAGTCCAGCGGTCCAGGCCGCCAGGGCACGCAGCCAGTTGAACTCGCCCGGCACACGCTCGATCTCCGCCAGCACCGGCTCGACGAAGAAAAGCTGGCTCAGATAGATCGAGTACGACGCGTCACTCACCCAGCGCACCGCGAGCGGAACCCGGCCGATGGCGCTTGCCGCGCAGCCGATCAGTGCAAGGGTCGCGTAGATCTGCATGAACTCGAGGGTCCCGAGGACCGCCACCGACCACGTGTGCGTCAGCGCGAAGGCCAGTCCACCGCAGACGACGAGTGCCGCCCCCGACCACGCCAGCGCCCGATCGCCCAGGGCGGCCAAAATCCGATCGCGCTGGCCAAACAACCACCAGCCGACCAGAAAACTTCCCATCCAACGCGCCGGATCTCGAATTGACCAGAAGGGAAACGCGTAGAAAATCACTTGAGACTCGATTGCCCACTGGAGACACAGGGCCAACAGAACCACGAGCCCTAAACGCCTTCGCGGTATCCGCGCGACGAGGGGCGCGAGTAGGATCAACCAGAAGAAGACAAAGACGTAGTAGTAGGTCCCCATCGCCGAACCCGTCAGCAGTTGCTCCCAGACCGGCCGCTCGGGCAAGGCGTAGGCCGGCACCGGGTAGAAGAGCCGAAAGGCGACGGCGACCAGCGAGAAAACGATATACGGCACCAGCAGGCGCCGGAGGCGCCGCACGAGCGGAGGCGCCCCCGCGCGAGCACTGGCGGCATACAGGAAGCCTGACGCGAGCAGAAAGCCAGGCACCGCGAACCGCGTCACGTGCTGGAACCACTGGTCCAGCCACGAGAGATCCGTCGCGAAGAAATTGGGGATGCAGTGGATCCAGACCACCGCGGCCACCGAAATCGCCTTCAACCAATCGATTTCGACGTAGCGCTCCGCCGCAGTCACGACGGAAACCCCCGAGCCCCCGGTCTCGCCCCCAAGCTCATGACGCAAGCCTACCGGATCGCGGGTCCGCCGCCTCGTAGCACTCGCACCGGCGGCTGATTATGCTGGCTGCGATCGCAGCGCGTGGAGGGAACCTGAATGGGGGGCCGTTGGGTGCGCTGGCTGCGCACAGTGGAGCCTGCACCGCGACACGGCATCAAGGTGTGCCTGGCGCTGGCCATCGTCGTCGCCGCCATCGCGGCGACGCTGCGCCTGACTGCAGCCGCGGCCCTCCCGGTGAACTGGGACGAGTTCGTCACGCTGCGGGCCGCGCACGTGTATGCCGCGCAGATCGAGGCCCCCCGCCCTGGCGGCATCGCCGGGGTTTCGATCAACAACGAGCACCCCCCGCTGGCGAAGCTGCTCTACGGCCTTCAGTTGGCCGGGGAGGAGCGCCCCGCGATCCCGGCCCTGCGCTCCGGCGACCCGATCCCCGAAGCACTGCGCGACG
>CAJXIC010000147.1 GCA_913054385.1 uncultured Pseudomonadota bacterium | reverse complement strand
GCCACGCGTGTCATTTTCGGCCCGAAACCCGCGGTGTAGATCGGCGGCGGCCCGAACGGATTCGGTCCCGGATCAAAAGCCGGGATCATCAGCGTGTGGCGGTAGAACTCGCCCTCGAATCGAAGCGGCTCGCCCCGCTCCCAGGCCTCGAAGATGGCGCGCAGCGCCCTCACGAACTCTTCCATGCGCGCCGCGGGTCGCGACCACGGCATCGCGAAACGATTCTCGATATGCGGTCGCACCTGGGAGCCGAGCCCGAGCAGAAAGCGCCCCTCGGAGATCGCCTGCAGACCGTGCGCCAGGTAGGCCACGTTCATCGGAGTGCGCGCGAAGGCGATCGCGATCGCGGTGCCGAGACGCAGGCGGTCCGTGTGCTCCGCGGCCAGAACCAGCGGAAGGAAGGGGTCGAGTTTCGCCTCGAAGGAGAAGGCCCCGTCGTAGCCGAGCGACTCGAGACGCGGGAAGGTCTGCCGGGCGCTGCGCGCGTCTTCCATCGGCGCCGTGGTGTACACCTGCATGCGGGCGACTCCCGGATTCTTCGCCGGCCTGGGACAGACTTTCGCGCGGTGGATCGACCGCCCCCGCTTCTGCGATGCCACCGATCCGCGTGGTGGCCGTCGTCGAAGAGAACGAAAGTGGTGAGCGCGCGGGGAATCGAACCCCGAACCTAGGGATTAAGAGTCCCTTGCTCTGCCAATTGAGCTACGCGCCCATGCCGACCTTAGAGAGAAGGCGGGTCGGCGGCAAGACCCGAAGCGCGCCCAAAACCGCCGCCGCCGGGCGTCTCGATCCCGAGTCGATCCCCGGCGGAGAGTTCGATACTGCAGTGACCGGGCAAGGCTTCCCACTCGCCATTGCGCACGGCCCAGTGCCTCCCCCGCTGGCCCGGCTCCCCGCCTTCGAGCCCAAAGGGTGCCGTCTCCCGACGCTCGGCGAGAAGACTCACCGTGACCGGCGCCGTGAACTCAAAGGTGCGGACGACGCCATCGCCGCCGCGCGTGCGCCCGGCGCCTCCCGAGCCGGCGCGCAGGCCGAACTCGATCAGTCGAACCGGAAAGCGCACCTCCAGGATCTCTGCGTCGGTGATCCTCGTATTCGTCATGTGGGTGTGCACTCCCGAGGCGCCCTCAAAGTCCGGACCCGCTCCCGCTCCCCCGCCCAGCGTCTCGTAGTAGGCAAAATTCTGGTTGCCGAAGGTCACGTTGTTCATCGTGCCCTGGCTCGCCGCGGCGCGCCCCAGCGCGCCGAGCAGGACATCGACGATCCGCTGGGAGGTTTCGACGTTCCCGCCCACGACTGCGGCACCCGGCGCGGGGTCGAGCAGGGAATTCGGGGGAATCGTGATCTCCACCGGCTGGAGACACCCCCCATTGAGTGGAATCGCCTCGTTGACCAGGGCGCGCAGGACATAGAGCACCGCCGCGTGCACCACCGCCCGCGGCGCGTTGAGATTGGTCGGACTGGGAGGGCCCGTGCCCTCGAAATCGACCTGCATCCGGTCACCGCGGACCCGCAGCGTGACACACACCGGCGTGCCATCGTCCATGCGGTCCTCGAAGCGATGCTCCCCGTCGCGCAGCTTAGCGATCTCAGCCGCCACCTTTTCCCCGGCGGCCCGCTGCAGCTGGCGCGTCGTCGCCTCCACCCGCTCGCGACCCACCTCGGTCACGAATTCTGCCAGCCAGCGGCTGCCCGCGCGGTTGGCCGCCACCATGGCCTCGAGATCGGCCCGGTTGTCGTCCGGACAGCGCGCCGGAAACCGCCCCGCGCCGAGCCGGCGCGCGAGTTCCTCGGCATCGAAGACGCCTCCGCGAAGCAACCGAAAGGGTTCGAGAACGACCCCCTCTTCCTCGAGGCTCCGGGAATCCGGCGGCATCGATCCGGGCGTGCGCCCGCCGATATCGGCGTGATGCCCGCGGCTGGCCACGAAGAACACCGGCCGCGCCGAGTCCAGGAAAACCGGCGTCACCAGGGTCACGTCGGGCAGATGCGAGCCCCCGGCGAGGGGGGCGTTGGTGGCGACGGCCTCGCCCTCGAGAAGTTCGGGGAAGCGCTCGCGGACCGCGCGAACCGTCTCCTGCATGGCGCCGAGATGCACCGGGATATGCGGCGCGTTGGCGATCAGTCCGCCTTCGGCGTCGAAGACCGCGCAGGAGTAGTCGAGGCGATCCTTGATGTTGGTGGAGACCGCGGTGTTTCGGAGCACGGCTCCCATCTGCTCGGCCAGGGCCATGAAGCGGTTCCCGAAGACCTCGAGGCGCACGGGGTCGGCCTCTTCCAGGGGGTCCGATTTCGCAGCCATGGCTGCGCCATCGGTTTCGAGGATCAGCAGACCACCGACCTCGACGCGAGCGCGAAACCCCGGGTCGACCGCCACCGTCCCCGTCGCCTCGAGCACGAGGAACGGGCCCTCCCTCGTAAACCCCGGCCGCAGGTCCTCCCGGGCGTAGATCGGGACTCGCTGCCTTCCGACATCCGGAAACCAGATGGTCTCGTAGCGAAGCGGCTTCGGGGATGCGCCTTTCGTTTTCGCGGCGACCCCGACGCTTTCGGGGCGGAAGCCCACGGCGCGCGGCGCGCCCCGTCCGCGCACCCGGGCGGTCACGATCTCGATCGCGCGATCCTCGCGGCAGTAGCCGAAGCGCTGCTGATGTTCCGCCAGGAAGGCCTCGCACAGAGTTCCCTCCGCAGGCGGGCACAGGATCGAGAGTGCGGTGTCGGTGCCCGCGTAGCGGAGGTCGAGGAAATGCTCCCACACGGCATCCGACTCCGAGACCCCATCCTCCGCCAGTTCGCTCCGGCCGCTGGCCTCGAGTTCGGCAAGCGTGGCGACGAGGCTCTCGGGAAGCGCCGTCGAATCCCGCGGCAGGTGCACGCGCCCGACATCCCGGGAGCGATCCCAGCGCGCCTCGGCAACCCCGATCCCGTAGGCCGAGAGCAAGCCTGCCAGCGGGTGCAGCAGCACGCGCCGAATCGAAAGCGTGCGCGCCAACGCACACACATGCTGGCCGCCCGCGCCGCCGAAGCCCACCAGCACGAAGTCGCGTGGATCGGCGCCGCGAGCGACCGAAACCCGCTGGATCGCCTGGGCCATGTTGGCGTTCGCGACCTCGACAAAGCCGGCCGCCACGGCATCGAGGTCGCGCTCGAAGCCGGCTGCGGCCAACTCCGCCTGGACGGCCTCGAGTGCCCGTACGACCGGCTCTTGCGACAGCGTGAAGGGGAAGCGATCGCCCTGGATTCTTCCTAGAAAATAGTTGACATCAGTGAGGGCAAGTCCCCCGGAAGGCTCATGTTCCGTACTGTCACCCGAGGCCCGCCCATAACAGAGGGGGCCCGGATCGGCGCCGGTACTCTCGGGCCCGACACTCTGCCGGAAGCCGTCAAAACGGCATCGGGAGCCGCCGCCGGCCGCGACCGTATGGATCCGCAACATCGGGGCCAGCACGCGCACGCCCCCGATCTCGGATTCGAAGGTGGCTTCCGGCGTCGCCCCGCGCACCAGCGAGACGTCCGTTGAGGTTCCCCCCATGTCAAAGGTGAGGGCGCGATCGAAGCCGGCTTCGCGGGCCACCCGTGCCGCCGCCACCACGCCACCCGCGGGCCCCGAGAGCAACGCCGTGGGACCGCGATAACGCTCGGCCGAGGCCAGCCCGCCCGACGATTGCATGAAGCGCAGCACCGACCCGGGCAGCGCAGCCTGCAGCCCTTCGACGTGCTCCCGGAGCAGCGGTGTCAGGTAGGCATCCACGGCCGCGGTCTCACCGCGCGCCAGGAGCCCCAATTCGCGAGCCACTTCGTGCGAGGACACCGCGTATTCAAAGCCTTCCTCTCGCGCGATGGCCACCGCCTGGCGCTCGAATTCTGGGCTCGAATAGGCGTGGATCAGCGCCACCGCGATCGAGCGCACGCCGGCCCGGCGAGCCTTCGCAAGTTCCGTTCGCACGGCCTCGGGATCGAAGGCTTCGAGGACCGCACCCTCGGCATCGACCCGCCCCGGAATCTCGATGGCGAGCGCGTGTACCGGCGCCGGGCAGCGGACGTCGAGGGCGAAAAGATCCGGCCGCTGCTGGGTGCGGATCTCGAAGACGCCGCTGAGACCTCGATTCGCCACCAGGCCCGTTGGCACCCCCCGGCGCTCGAGCAGTGCATTCGTCGCCAGCGTCGACCCGGACTTCACCAGGCACGCCGGCAACGCGTCCCCCGGCCGGACCGCATCCGCTCTCTCGAGAATCTGTCGAATCACCTCGACTGGCGCCGTGTCACTCGACAGCTGCTTCGCCCAATGCATGCCGCCGTCGGGATCGAGCGCCACGCAATCGGTGAAGGTGCCTCCCCGGTCGATCCAGAACTCCCAGCCCGAGACCGAACCCGAGACCGAAGCCGAAGCCGAAACATCAGTCATCGAGACGGGCGCCGGGCCAGACGCTGCCAGAGTCGACCGAGCGCGCCGCGCAGCGCCGGCCCCCCCAGCAGATAACCGAGCCCCAGCGCGAGCGCCGCGTACACCGAGGCGCCGCGGGCCAGCGCGAACGCCGCCCCGGACCAACCCGCGGCGGGCTCTCCGGCGAGCGCCCGCACCGCCCAGGCACTGAGGCACGCCACCAGGAGGGCGCGCGCAGCACTTGCGAAGAAGGCGCCCAGGCGCGGCGAGGCTTGCCGCCAGCGCGCCCACGCGAGGGTCGCCACGGCATTCAGGCTCATCGCCAGAACGCCGGCCCCCGCCAGACCCGGGGCCCCGTGGTCCTGCCCCGCGTGGAGGTAAAGCGGGATCGCGATCAGGGCAATCACGCTCCCCAGGATCATCGGACGCCAGGTGTCTCCCCGGGCGTAGAAGGCGCGCGCAGCGACCTGCTGGACGACCCAGGCCGGCACCCCGAAGGAGAGCACCGCCAGAATCGCTGCCACGGCCGCAGCGTCCGCCTCCAGGAAACGACCGTGCCGATAGACCACCTCGACCAGCGGGCGGGCCAGCGCAAAGGAAGCCCCCGCGGCCAGCAGCGCCAGCGAGACCGCCGCCTGCAGCGTGCGGTCGAGGGTTTGGCCGAATTCGTGCTCGCTGGCGTTCGCGTGCAGGCGCGCCAACACCGGCAGCAGTGCTGCGCCCACCGCCTGCCCCACGATCGCCACCGGGGCCATCATCAACTTTCGCGCGTAGGCCAGGTGGGCCACGGTTCCCGTCGCCAGCAGACCGCCAAACCAGCGCTCGTACCACTCGTCCACGGTGGCCAGCGAGAGCCCCAGCATCAGCGGGAGCGCGAGCCACAGGTAGGCGCGCAGCGATGGATCAAAGGCGATGCGCAAACCGATGCGCGGAAGCCCGGAGCGCAGCAGGAGGGCAAAGGCGAGGAGAAAGGGACCGAGGAAACTGCCGACGAGAACGCCCCAGGCGAATCCCTCGGCCGTCCCCGTCCACCACCCGCCCAGGATCACGGCGACGTTGTAGAGCACCGGAGCGAGCGCCTGGGCCGTGAAACGCCCGTGGGCCATCAGGACGGCGCGCGCGATCCCCCCGGTCAGGAAGAAGACCTGTGCCGGAAGCACGATGCGGGTGAGCCGCACGGTCAGTTCGTGTTCGGCAGGACTAAAGCGCGGAAATTGGAGCGCGATCAGCGCGTCGGCGTACCACCACAGGGCCGCGGTCCCCAGCACTGAGACCACGGCCACCCAGCCGAGAATGTTCGCGAAGAGCTTTGCCGCTGCGGGGTCGCCATCGGCGTTCCGAACCCGGTTGTAGAGCGGGATGAAGGCGATCGCGAGCGCGCCTCCCGCCAATAGGTAGTTGAGCAGGTCGGGGACCTGAAAGGCCGCGTAGTAGGCATCCGCCTCGCCGCCTGCGCCCACGCGGTCGGCGAGCAGAACGTCTCGCAGGTAGCCGAGCGCGCGCGAGGCCGCGACACCGCCCGCCAGCGCAAGGGCGATGGCCCCCACGCCCGCCGGTTTCGGACCACCGGGCGCCATCCGACC
>CAJXIC010000146.1 GCA_913054385.1 uncultured Pseudomonadota bacterium | reverse complement strand
GCTCCAGCTAATGCCCAGGCTCGCGCTCGTCACCGAGCTTGCGGTACCCTCTCCAGAGCTGTTCGATTCGGTTCGGCGTACGTAGGCCTGGACGGCCCACGGCTTCTCTTCGTAGACTATTTCGACGTGCCCAAAGAAGGTCACCGAAATCGAGCTACCGCTCGCGTTCGGTTCCACCCCGAGAAAGACCTCGTTCGCCGCGGCTTGCTGGGGCGTCGCGAACTCCGGGAGAAACGTCGCGTCATCGACCACCGCGGGATCTCCGGTGGCCGCACACGAGGAATAGGTGGGCTCCGCACAGCTCGAAAGGTCGATGAAGAACGGGCTCGCAGCGCTGCCGCCCCATAGGTACTGGTAGGACTCCACCTCCGAAAAACTCGACGGCGTGAAGAACTGGAGCGTCGGCCCGCCCTGGAACTTCAGCCGGACCGAACGGTTCACCTGGTAGCTCGTGCTGAGAAAGAGTTGAGCGTTCGTGTAATGCTGGCCCTGGCTTTTCGACGATTCGTCGAAAACGCTGTAGTCCCCCGAGATCCCACCGCCCAGGGTCAGCTCGGGACTGTAGACGTGATTCAAAGAGAGCTGTCCGCTCAGACTCTCGCTGTTGGTCTGGTCGGACTGATTGTACTTCGCAATGTTGTGGCCAACGCTCCCGGAAATCGACCAGGTGGGTGCCAGCAGGTGCTGAAGCGCGACATCGACGTAGTTCCGCTGGGCCCGTTGATAGTCCCCGCCGGTGTTGACGTCGACGCTGCCATCCGGGAGCAGCTCACTATCGAAATCGAAGATCGCGACGTCTTGAAAGCGGTTCGAGGCCGTGAAGGTCGTGCGCTCGTCGAAGTCGAATTTGAAGTTGCCGTCGAGACGATGGCTCCACGCGTGTTCCCAGTCCCTCCGCGATTCGACTTTAAACTCGGGCGAGTAGGCAATCGAGGTCTGGTAGCGCTTGGAATCGACCACCAGCCGGAGCTGAGGCGCTACATCGATGACGGCACGGTCCTCGAATTCTTTGGAGTAGTCGTACATGCCCCCGGCTCTCAATCGCAGAGACAGCGAGCGTTGCTCGCCCACTGCCGGCTCGGCGACCAGGCAGAGAAGTGAAAGTGCGGCAACGGCCCGACGCATCCGCATGTTTCAGTCTGGAACCACCACATGGACACCCGGCTCCAGCACGATATTCGAATTCGGCGCCTTGCCCAGGACGAAGTCGTCGTGTGAGAAGTGGTACTCGACGATTCCACTCGGCGTGCGCCGGAGCACCCGCACGTCGTTTTCGTCGGCGTAGGGGGTGAAGCCTCCGAGGATTGCGATGGCTTCGAGGATCCGCGTCGGGCGAGCCAGCGATACCACTCCGTTCCGGGCCACTTCGCCGGTGATGGTGGCGTTCCGACTGTTCATCTCGCTGACGATCACCGTCACATCGGGAGAGGACACGAATTCCGAGAGTTCCTGGGTGAGCACTTCCTTCAACTCCTCGGCGGTGAGGCCTTCGGCCTGCACGTCGTCGAGAAGCGGCACCGAGATCTTCCCGTCGCTGCGCACCGGCACCACCACCCCGAGTTCGGGGTTCTTCCAGACGGTCACGGTCAAGCGATCGGTTACGCCGATCACGTAGGGCGCACGCTGCCCGGGAGGCAATTCCACGAGCGGCGGCCCCGGTGGATGGCCACTGCTGCAGGCGAGGAGGACGCCGGCGATCAGCAGCGCGGCCAAGCGTCCTACCCGGTATTCATCGAAGCTCACGGATCCCCCCAGATCCCGGCTCAGCGTCCCTGGCTGAGTCCGTTCTCCTTCATCTTGTAGAGCAGCGCCTTGTAGCTGATTTGGAGCCGCTCGGCGGCTTCCTTCCGGTTCCATCGCGTCTGGTTGAGGACGCGCTCGATCACCCGCTTTTCCGCGAATTGGGACGCGCGCTTCGAGATCGCCTTGAGATCGAAGCCCATCTCCTCCGAGAGATCGGGACCGAGTACGTTCGCGACGTCGCCCGCGCCCGCTCCCATCGGGCTGTCGTCCTCCACCGCACGGGTCGAGATCTCCTGCAGCACCACCTGCTCGTTTCCCAGCACGACCATTCGCTTCATCATGTTCTCGAGTTCGCGGACGTTGCCCGGCCAGTGGTAGCGCTCCATGGCCCTCATCGTCTCGGGCGTCACGGGCTTCAGGGGCTTCTCGTACTGTTCGCAATACATCTGCAGAAAGTGGTCCACGAGGAGCGGAACCGAATCCATTCGCTCGCGCAGTGCCGGCAGCTGCACCGTCACCACGTTGAGTCGGTAATAGAGATCCTCTCGGAAACTGCCGTCGCGAACCGCTTCCTCGAGGTTCCGGTTCGTTGCGGCGAGGATCCGCGTATCGACGTGGATGTCGGCCTCGCCTCCGAGGCGCGAAAACTCGCCGTCCTGCAACACCTGGAGAAGCTTCGCCTGGAGACCGGGCGCCATTTCGCTGATCTCATCGAGGAAGATGGTGCCGTTGTCGGCGTACTCGAAGCGCCCGAGCTTTCGCTTCAGGGCGCCGGTGAAAGCCCCCTTCTCGAAGCCAAAGAGTTCACTCTCAAGAAGTTCCGAGGGCAACGCCGCGCAGTTCACCTTGACAAAGGGCCGATCACGACGACTCGAGAGCTGGTAGAGGCTGCGCGCAACCAGCTCCTTCCCCGTCCCGCTTTCACCGCGAATCAGGACGGTGATGTCGGTGTCCGCCACCTGCTCGATGATCTCGCGGACCGCCATCATCTTCGGATTGTCCCCAAAGAGACCGAGCATATTGCTCTCGGCCCGTACGCGACCGCGCAGCTGTTCGACCTCCTCCTTGAGGGCGTTGGTCTCCAGCGCCTTCTGGAAGGCGAGGTCGAGCTCTTCGACCTCGAAGGGCTTGCGCAGGAAGTCCGAGGCGCCCTGGCGCATTGCCTCGACGATCGTCGCAGCCTGACCGTGGCCCGAGAGCATCACGACGGGCACGTCGGGGACGCGCTTCTTGAGCGCCACCAGGGTTTCGATGCCATCGATCCCGGGCAGCACCACGTCGAGGGTGACGATGTCAGGGACCGACTTCTCGACCGCCTTCAGCCCGTCCTCTCCGCTGCCGGCGGTCACCACGTCGTAGCCCTGACGGGTCGCAAGCGATTCGAGGTAGTCGCGAATGCTGGGGTCATCGTCGATCACGAGGACCTTCAGCTGCTTGGCCATGACCTCGTTCCCCCTCAGCCGGCGTGGCTCGATTCGCTCGAATTCGCCGCCTGGTGATCCCGCAGTTTTCGCGAACCTGTTTCCGAAGGCGATACAGAACGTGGTTCTGGGCCGATTCGAACTCACCCCGCGGTCGAACTCACCCCGCGGTAGGATGTTCGGAGAAAAATTATTCCCGAATTGGGAAAAAGTCTAACGCAGGAGGAACAGTTTTTCCGTCCGAATGTCGAAAGGAAGACAATTTCCTAACCTAGAATGCACCTTGAGGCACCGGGTCGCACCTTTCGGTTCGAGGGGAAATTACCCCGAATCGTGATCTGGGGCCCCTCCGCAAGCCAAGGGGCGTGCGGGTGGCAGAATCCGCCAAAAATCGCGACACTCCCCACGGGGGAGGAGAGGACTCGATGCCGGACGCTCCGATTCGCCTGCTGACGGTCGCCGGCGCGCGACCCAATTTCATGAAGATCGCGCCGATTCTGGCCGAGTGCGAGCGTCGCGGATCGGATTGCATCGAGGCCACGCTCGTGCATACCGGGCAGCACTACGACGAGCAGATGTCCGCGACGTTCTTCGCGGACCTCGGCATCCCCCTACCCGATTTCAACCTCGGCGTCGGCTCGGGCTCTCATGGACGCCAGACGGCCGAGGTGCTGACCCGCATCGAGGAAATCCTCGAAGCCGCCCCGCCGGATGCCGTGCTGGTAGTGGGCGACGTCAACTCGACCCTGGCGGCCTCACTCGCCGCCGTCAAACTCGAAATCCCGGTGGCCCACGTCGAGGCCGGGCTCCGCTCCTTCGATCGCCGCATGCCCGAGGAAATCAACCGGATCCTGACTGACTCGATCTCGGACTGGCTCTTTACCACCGAGGAAGCTGCCGAAGCGAACCTCTTGCGCGAGGGCGTCGCGCCCGAGCGGATCCACTTCGTTGGCAACGTGATGATCGACACGCTGCGGGCGAACCTCGAAAGAGCCCACCAGCAGGACACCCTCGAGCGTCTCGGCCTAGAGGCGGGTGGCTACGCGGTCCTCACCCTGCACCGCCCGAGCAACGTCGACGACGCCGCGCACCTCGCCGCGCTCTTCGCGGTCCTCGAAGAAATTCACGCGACCCTCCCGGTCGTGTTTCCCGTCCACCCGCGGACCCGGGCATCGATCGAAGCCGGACTCGGCGGAAAACTTCCCGACCTCCACACCACCTTGCCCCTCGGCTACCTCGACTTCCTCGAATTGATGTCGAAGGCGCGCGTGGTTCTCACCGACTCGGGCGGCATCCAGGAGGAGACCACCGCACTCGGCGTCGACTGCCTGACCCTCCGCGATTCCACCGAACGTCCCATCACGATCGAGCAGGGCACGAATCGACTCGTGGGCACCGACCCCGAGGCCCTGCGAAGCGCCTTTCGCGAAATCGGGACGCATCCACGAGAAACGCCGTCCGTCCCGAAGGGCTGGGATGGCCGGGCCGCCGAGCGTATCCTCGACATCCTGCTCCACGACCTGAAAGGTGCGCGATGACTTCCGCTGATCGGCCGCACTCCTCTCCCGGCCTCGAACCGTCGAAGTCCTCGAACGCAGTCACGATCCTCGGCCTCGCGGTGATCGCGCTTTCGCTCGCGTTGTCGGCACCGATCCTCCACTACATGGCGCTGCATTGGCTCTCCTCGGGCGGCGACTACACCCACGGCGTGATGATCGTTCCGCTGGCGCTCTACTTCGGGTGGGAACGCCGCGGCGCCCTCCGCGGCACGCCGGTCCAGCCGAGCTGGTGGGGCCTCGTCCCGCTGATGCTCGGCTCGCTCTCCCTGGCCATCGGGCGCCTCGGCGTCGAGCTGATGACCATGCGCGCCGGGGTGATCCTGACCCTGGTCGGGCTGGTGATCCTGATCTTCGGTCGACGGATCTTTCGCATCCTCGCGTTTCCGCTGCTCTTTCTCTTCTTGATGGTGCCCCTTCCTCAGGCGCTGGTGAATCAGGTCGCCTTCCCGCTGCAGCTGCTGGCGGCCGAAATGGGCGTCGCCGTGCTGCATGCCGTCGGCATTCCTGCACTCCTCGAAGGCAACATCATCCACCTCGCGAACTCCGAACTCTTCGTCGCCCAGGCCTGCAGCGGACTTCGCTCGCTGATGGCCCTGATCACGCTGGGCGTGGTGTTCGCCTACTTCCTCGAACGAGGGATCTGGCGGCGCCTCTTGATCGTGGCCTCCACGATTCCCATCGCCATCGTCGTCAACGCGCTGCGCGTCGCATTGACCGCGGTCCTCGCGCACCACTATGGATCGAGCGCGGCCACGGGAGTCATCCACGACTACCAGGGGCTGATCATGTTCGGCTTCGCCTTTCTGCTGCTCCTGGGCGAGACGAAGCTATTGCATGCTCTCCCGCGTTTACGCAGCTGGCTGGCAGCACGGAGGGCCGCTTCGTGAGCCGAATCGTCGTCGCACTTCTCTTCGTGGCGCTGAACTTCTACATCTATCGCTACCTCGCGACCGACGAGGTCATCCCCGAACGCACGTCCTTCGAGAGCTTCCCCATGGAAATCGAAGACTGGAAGTGTCGCGACCCGCAGCAGATGACTCCCGAGATCCTCGAGAACCTGGGGGCCACCGACTACCTCATGTGCAACTTCCGAGGGGATGACCCCAAAGAAGTCGTGAACGTCTACATCGGCTACCACGAGACCCAGGTCCGCAAGGAGGGCGGCGGCGGTAAGGAAAACGCGATCCACCCGCCCGAGCACTGTCTCCCCGGGTCGGGTTGGGATGTGATCGACGCCGACGTAATCCC
>CAJXIC010000145.1 GCA_913054385.1 uncultured Pseudomonadota bacterium | reverse complement strand
ACCCAGACATGAGCCTTCCGAGAGACGGCGGCTGCCGATGCGGCGCCGTGCGCTATCGAATGAATGCCGAACCCTTCGTGGTCGCGCACTGCCACTGCCGCGATTGCCAGTACTCGACCGGCGGCGGTTCTGCCGTCGTGATGATCGCTCCCCGCGATGGCGTCGAGGTGACCCAGGGAGAAACCACCGCCTACCGCGTCGAAGCCGAGAATGGGAACTTCGTCACGCGGAGTTTCTGCGGAACCTGTGGCACCCCGCTCTTCTCCGACCTCAGTGGAAGCCCCGCGCTCTACGGCGTCAAGGTCGGAACCCTCGATGACCCTTCCGCCGTGACCCCTGCGGTGCACGCCTGGACGGTGAGCGCTCCCGCGTGGTCGCTCCCCGACGACGGCTTGCCGCGCTTCGAGCGCAACCCGCAGGGTTGATCCCAGGGAGACCTTCATGGCGGGATTGGTGGATGGGAAGGTGGCCCTTGTCACCGGAGCGGGCTCCGGGATCGGGCGGGCGTCCGCCGAGGCCTTTGCCCGGGAGGGGGCGCGCGTCGCGGTCAGCGACATCGACGTCGAGGGCGGCCTGGAAACCGTTCGTCTGATTGGCGACGCCGGCGGCGAGGCACACTTCATCGCGGCGGACGTCACGCGCGAAGACCAGGTCTCCGGGATGATCGCGGCCTGCCTCGAACGCTTCGGGGGCCTCGACTGCGCCCACAACAACGCCGGGATCAGCGGCGCCGCGGGCACGATCCCCTCGATCGACCTAGAGGGCTTCGAACGAACCTTGCGAGTGAACCTCACGGGAGTCTTCCTGTGCTTGAAGTTCGAGATCCCCGCGATGATCGAAGGCGGCGGCGGCGCCATCGTCAACACAGCCTCGGGTGCCGGCTTGATCGCAACCCCTTTGATGTCTCCCTATGCCGCGTCGAAACACGGCATCCTCGGTCTCACCAAAACCGCGGCCGTCGAGAACGCCCGCACCGGCGTTCGCGTCAACGCAGTACTACCGGGCAGCATCGAAACGCCGATGCTCGAAGCGAGTTTCGCGCTCGGCCCCGAGGTCGAGAAGATGATTCGGGCCAACCAGCCCGGCGGCCGTTTCGGTCGTCCCGAGGAAGTCGCGGAAGCCGTCGTCTGGCTGTGCTCCGATCGAGCCTCCTTCGTCTCGGGGGAATCGATGCTGGTGGACGGCGGCGCCGTCGCGCGCTGACCCCCCGCTTCCGAATCCAAAGCGCGAGAAATCTCGATGAAGTTCGTCCTCTCCATGGCCTACAGCGACCCGCGCGAGGCCTGCGAACTCGCCCGCTGCGGCGAGGCCGCGGGCTTCGACTCGATCGCGATCTCCGACCACGTCGTGCACCCGGAGGTCTTGAAGACCCCCTACCCCTACACCGCCGACGGCAAGCCGCGCTGGGATTCGAAGGCCCACTGGCCCGACCCGTGGGTGACGATCGCTGCCATGTCCGCCGTGACCGAACGCATCCGCTTCCTCACCAGCATCTTCGTCCTGCCGATGCGAAACCCCTTCCTCGTGGCGAAGGCAGTCGCCACGGCCCAGGTCCTCTCCGGCGGTCGCTGCAGTCTGGGGGTCGGCGTCGGTTGGATGAAAGACGAATTCGATCTGCTCGAACAGGATTTCACCCGCCGCGGCGCACGCTGCGACGAGATGATCGAAGTTCTCCGCACTCTTTTCGGAGGCGGGATGGTCGAACACCACGGTCGCTTTTTCGACTTTGAGCGTCTCGAGATGAACCCCGTGCCCGACGCCCCGGTCCCTATCTTGATCGGCGGGATCTCGCCCCCCGCCCTGCGACGCGCGGCGCGCCTGGGCGACGGCTGGATCTCGGATGCGCACACCGAAGCCGAACTCCTCGCGTACGCGGCGACTCTTGCGCAGCTACGACGCGAGGCGGGTCGGAGTTCGCTTCCCTTCAAAATGGTGGGCGCCGCCGTCTATCGACCGGACAGCGAAGGCATCCGCAGGCTCGAGGACGCCGGCTACACCCACTTGATCAGCCTGCCCTGGCTGCGTCCAGACGCACCCGCTCCCTCGCTCGAGGAAAAGCGCGCTGCCGTCGAGGCTTTCGGCGAAACCACCATCGCCCGCTTCGCCTAGGCGGTCCCCCTTCGGATCGGCCCCTCGAGTGAGCTGAGTTCGCCAGCGCACCCCCCCCGCGACCACGCGCTCGCGAGCGCACTATCATGGGCCGATGCCTCTGCGCATCCGCGACGCCGAGTTGATTGGTCGCAGCGACTCGAGCCTGACCCTCTCCTTCCGGGTAGAGGACGAAACGGGTCACGGCGTCGCCGAACCCGCCCGCATCCGCCTGGGAGACCAGACCCGGACGAGCCCCGGCGACGACGGGCCCGGCACTCGCCTGTTTCGCTTCGAAGGTCTCGATGCCGATCGCAGCTACGCCCTCGAAATCGAGAGCGAGGCCGGAGAACCCGCGGCACACGACGAATACTTTCCGCAGGAGGCGCGGACGCTGCCCGCGCCCACTGCGACCGAGGTGGCGACCTTCGCCACCCTAAACGACGTCCACTTCGGCGAACCGAAGATCGGCGGCGTGATGACCGAAGACCACGAGTACGGGGAAGAAGCCCCCGGGTTTCCCGTCATCCGAGAAACCGACACCGAAACGCCCTACCCCGTCTTCATGAACACCGACGCAGTCTCCGAGATCAACGCACTCGGCGTCGACGCCGCCCTCATCAAGGGCGACATTGCCGATCGCGGGAGACCCGAACAGTTCGCCGATGCGCGCGCGTGTTTTTCGCATTTCGAAATGCCGCACTTTGCTCTGCTCGGCAACCACGACTACCTCGCGCAGAGAGACGGCATCGAAGTCGACGGCTATGCGCTTCTCGGCCAAGAGCCGGCCCCGCGCCGCGTCGAACTCGGGGGCTGGCACCTGCTGCTGCTCGAGACCGCCCTGCCGGGCAAGCACCACGGCGTCTTCGGCGAAGAGCGGTTGGCCTGGCTCGACGAGGCTCTCGGCGAGGCGGACACCCAAGGCGCCCCGGTACTGATCGTGATGCACCATCAGCCGGTCCCGCCCGCCTACCGCGACAGCTATCCGAACCTGATCGGGATGGTTCCCGAGGACTCGATGCGTTTCTTTGCCGTGGTGGGGGAACACGCTTGCGTGCGTGCGGCATTGATCGGACACACCCACCGCAACCGCGTGCGCCGCTACACCGAAGCCGGCAACGTCCTCTTTGCCGAAACCAGCAACTCGAAGGACTTCCCCGGAAGCTTCACCCACTATCGGCTTTTCGCCGACGGCTCGCTGCACCAGGAGGTCCGACGCATCGGGAGCCTGCGTGCACTCGAGCATTCGACTCGCTGCCGCGAGCTCTTCCGGGGGATGTACCGGGTCTTTTCACTCGGCGCCCTCGAAGAGCGCTCCTTCGCGATCCCAGCCAAGCCCTGATCAAACGGTCCCGGGGCGTTTCAGTCGCGTTAGGAGAGCCGGGTCCAACCGCGGGTCGCGAGGATCCGCTCCGCTTCCCCCCGGCTCGGCTCGTGGAGCCACAGCGTCGCCACGTCTCCCACTTCTGGCACCAGGTCCTGCGACATGATGTGCAAGGTCTCGCCGCGAAGCAGACACAGAGCGAGGCTGACATCTTCACCGGGGGAATCGTCGGCGGGGGAATCGTCGGCGAGGGAACCGTCGCCCCCGGGTGCTAGGCCATCGAAGCGCCACTCGCCCACTTCAATTTCGCCGCGGCGCTCGCGAACTTCCCAACGCTCGAGGTCGATCGGCGCATCGAAGAGCGCCCGGGCATCGCCTTTTTCGACGAGCTCACGCGAGAGCCCGCGTCTGCCGCGCACGGTCACGACGAAGGTCTCCGGCACACCGAAGCGCGAGTGCGCACGCTCGACGAAGACCGCGTTGAGCGACAGGTTCGCAGTGAGTCCGAGCACCGACTGCACACGGTCAAAGCCGCCCCGTTGCAGCGTGCGCTCCAGGACCGCGTTCCCGAAGACCACCGGAAAGCCTTCCTCCTCGGCGCGCCTGACGTTCTGCGGGTTGGAATCGAGAAAGACGACCGGCTTCCCCGCGTCGCGCAGGGCACGCGCCAACGCGAGCGAGAGCGCGTGGACCCCGAGAATCGCGACGCTGTCCCGGCCGGGGAGCCGGACACCGAGCCACTTTCCGACCAGCGCCGAACCGAGCCCCGCCTGCAACACCGTGACGGCGATCGTCAAAAAGACCAGCGCACGCAGTTCGGTACCGCCCGGCATTCCCGCCGCATCGAGCTTCACCGCCACCACCGAAGCCACCGCAGCCGCAACGATCCCCCGCGGCGCCATCCAGGCGATGAAGCTGCGCTCGCGCCAGTCGAGTTCCGAGCCCAGCGTGCAGAGGGCCACCGTGATCGGACGCACGACGAAGACGAGCGCTGCCACGACTCCCAACCCGGGGAGACCCAGCGCTTCTACGTCCGCCAGCCGGATGTCGGCCGCGAGCATCACGAAGATCAGGCCGATCAAGAGGATCGTGATCTCCTCCTTGAACTCCCGGAGGTCGCGATCGATCCGCGTCTCCATGTTGCCCATGGCGACGCCCGCGAAGGTGACGGCCACCAGGCCCGAGAGCGACACGACAGCTTCGCAGCTCTCGAATAGCAGCAGCACGAAGGCCAGCACGAAGATGTTCCCGAAACCCTCGGGAACTGCGTTGCGCAGGCGCAACAGGCGCCCGAGTGCGTACCCCGCGACAATGCCCACGGCACCGCCGAAGGCGAAGCGAAGCAAGCCATCGCGAACGCTGGTGGCCACGGTCCCCGCGCCGGGTGCGAGCACGATCTCGAGCACGAGCAGCGCAAGGATCGCACCCACCGGATCGATCAGAACGCCCTCGGCCTCGAGCACCGTCGCCGGGCGCGAACGCAGACGAAGCGATGCGACGATCGGCCCCACCACCGTGGGGCCGGTGACGACCACCAGGCTGCCGAAGAGAACCGCCAGCGAGACGCTCCAGCCGAGCAGCCACCACGCCGCCAGCCCTCCGCCAAGCAGCGTGATCAGCGCGCCGACGGTCACCAGGCGGCGGATCGGACCCTGCTCGCGGCGCAGTCTGGAAGCCTGCAGGTTGAGGCCGCCCTCGAAGAGGATCACCGCGACCGCGAGGTCGACCATCACGAGGAGACCCTCGCCGAGACTCCGCGGCTGGATCCAGCCGAAGCCATCGGGCCCCAGCGCCACCCCCGCCAGCAGCAGCAGGACGATGCCCGGAATCCGGACGTGGCGCGCAAGTGTCTGGGCGATCACCCCGACGGCAAGCGCGAGGGCAAGGCTCATCGCAGAGTGCGCCCCATCCACACAACGAGCCTACCGCGAAGCGCGGTGATCCACCTGCCCCCGATTGGCACGACGCGTTAGAGTCTTGCGCCAAGAACCCGAAAGCGGAGCCCGCATGCAACGCGACGAAAGTACCGTCCGCTACGAGCGGGTCGACTCCGACTACTTCGAGGCGCGCCGCCTGCGGAAATACGCGCGGGTCGGGTCGCTCTGGGCCCTCGGCGTGGGCGCGGTGATCTCCGGCGACTTCTTCGGCTGGAATTTCGGTCTGGCATCGGGGGGCTTTGGCGGTCTCTTCATCGCCACCGGGATCATCACCGTCCTTTTCACCTGTCTCTGCTTCAGCATCGCCGAGATGTCGCCTGCACTGCCCCACACCGGCGGCGCCTACTCCTTCGCACGCTCGGCCATGGGCCCGTGGGGCGGGTATATCACGGGTCTCGCCGAGAACATGGAATACGTGCTCACACCCGCGGTGATCGTGGTGGGCATCGGCGGCTACCTGCAGGCGATCTTTGAAACCCCCGAAGCCTATGCGCCCCTGTGGTGGGGCCTCACCTACGCCGTCTTCGTAGGCCTCAACACCAAAGGCGTCGAAACAGCCTTTCGCTTCACCGTCGGCATCACGCTGGTCGCACTCGCGATCCTCGTGGTCTTCTGGATCGGCGCGATCCCGCATTTCGATTTCGCGCGCTACGCCCTCAACATCGAGCCC
>CAJXIC010000144.1 GCA_913054385.1 uncultured Pseudomonadota bacterium | reverse complement strand
CGACTGGAAGACTCAGCCCGAAAGGAGCATCCAGATCGATGGCTTCACCGATTCAACGGGCCCGGAAGAATACAACCGCAGGCTCTCGGAACGGCGCGCTCGCGCCGTACGCGACTTTCTCGTCGGCATCGGGCTCGACCCGAAGCGCCTCGTTGTAAGCGGCCACGGCGAGAGCGATCCCACGGCGCCCAACGCCACGAGCGCGGGACGGAGCCAGAACCGGCGCACCGAGATCCAGATCCGCTGAACGAGTTGCCCGGCCGATGAACCATCCGGTCCACCGGCGCCGCGCCCTCGGCGTGCTGCTCGGCGTGCTCATCTGCCAGATGGGCCTCGGCTACGGCTACACCCTGAGCGCGCTGGCAGGCGACATCCTCACTGAGCTCGACTGGAGCCGCGTCACCTATTCCGGCGCGCGCGCGCCGCAGATCTTCGTGATCGCGCTAGCCAGCCCACTGGTCGGCGCCGCGACGGTGCGCTTCGGGTCGCGGCGAATTCTTGCCTGCGCCGCGGGCCTGCTCGGCGTCGCCTTCGTGCTGCTCTCGAGCTTCGACTCGCTCTGGCAGCTCTACGGGATCGTGCTGCTGATGGGGCTCGCGGTTGCGGGCCTCGGCGACGTCAGCGTGAGCCATGTGGTCTCGCGCTGGTTCCAAAGGCGCCGAGGTCTGGCCCTCGGGATCGCATTCACCGGCTCGAACATCGGCGGCTTCCTCGTGACGAGATTTTCGGGGGCGGTCGCGGAAGTCGAATCCTGGCGACTCGCATTCCTGGCAATGGGTCTCCTGGCCTTCGCCGTGCTGGTTCCCGCGGCACTCTGGCTGGTTCGCGACGTTCCCCGCGCCGAATCGGAGGCGACTCCCAACGATCCCCGCGACCCGCGCGAGTCGCTCGATGCTCGCGCCGCCGTGCGAACCCGCAGCTTCTGGATCCTCGCCTTTGGCCTCTTCGTGTTCTTCTTCTACTTCATGGCGCTGCTCGAGCACCTGGTGCTCTTCCTGACCGACCACGGGATGCCTGCAAGCGAGGCTCGCAACTGGTTCGGGTGGGCCATTGGCCTCGGCTTCTTCTCGAAGATCACCCTCGGCTGGCTCGCCGATCGACTCGCCCCGCGCGCGAGCATCGGTCTCGATTTCGCGCTGGTGGCCGTGAGTTCGGCGATTCTGCTCTGGCTTCCGAACGCGAGCTGGCTGCCCTGGTTCATCGCGAGCTACGGCTTCGCCACCGCCGCTCGCGACGTGGTCTACCCGTTGATCGTCAGCTTCTGTTTCGGTCTGCGGTACATGGCCGAGATCTATGGCCTGATGATGGTGGCATTGCTGCCCGGGGGCATTCTCGGCCCGCTTTTCGCCGCGGCGGTCTTCGACGCCACCGGAAGCTACGCACCGGCCTTCGCCTGCTTCGCGGTCCTGAATACGATCGCGCTTGCTTCGCTGGCCTTTGTGCGCGACGAGCGCCCGGCCGCACGGAAAACCGCGGCCTCCTGACATCCGAGCCTGCGACCCGGCGGAACTTCCGCGCGAGAGGCTACACTTCGGTCCTTCGTCCGGGAGAATCTTCGATGCGCGCGCTGCAGGTCTTTCAACTCGGCGACCCCGTCGACGTCCTGCAAGTCGCATCGGTGCCTTCGCCCGAGCCCGGGCCCAGCCAGGTGCGAATCCGCGTGGCGGCGGCGGCACTCAACTTCGCCGACGATCTCGTCTGCCGCGGCCGTTACCAGGTCAAGCCCGCACTTCCCTTCACCCCCGGAATGGAAGTCGCGGGAACCGTCGTCGCAGCGGGCCCGGCAGCGCGGGCGCGCGAAGGCCAGCGGGTGATGGCCCTCGCCGCGCTGCCCCACGGCGGCTTCGCCGAAGAAGCCCTGGCCGAGGACGTGACGACCTACCCGATCCCCGATTCGCTGAGCGACGTCGAAGCCGCCGCGCTCCTCGTCACCTACCAGACGGCCCATGTGGCCCTGCACCGGCGCGGAGCCCTCCGCGAGGGAGAATGGCTCCTGGTTCACGCGGGCGCCGGCGGCGTCGGCTCCGCTGCGATCCAACTGGGAAAGGCCGCGGGGGCACGGGTGATCGCCACCGCCGGCGGCCCGGCGAAGACGAAGCGCTGCACGGAACTCGGGGCCGACGTGGTGGTCGACCATCGTCGCGAAGACTTCGCCCCGGTGGTCGCAAGGGAAACCGGAGGCCGCGGCGCAGACCTGATCTTCGACCCGGTGGGCGGCGACACCTTCGAGCGCTCGCGCAAGTGCATCGCCTTCGAGGGACGGCTGCTGGTGATCGGTTTCGCCAGCGGGAAAATCCCCGAAGCGCCGGCGAACCATGTACTGCTGAAGAACTACTCGATCGTGGGCGTGCATTTTTCGCGCTATGCGAGCTTCAACGCCGGGGTTCTCGACGCCGCCACTGCCGATCTCATTCGAATGCACGCCGAGGGCCTGGTACGACCGTCGATTGACGGGCTGCTCGAACTCGAAGAAATCCCGCAAGCACTCTCCCGGTTGGCAGGCGGCGGCACTACCGGAAAGCTGGTGGCGCAGATCGGAAGCACGGAGTGACGGGCACCGAATCATTCGACATCGACTCGCTGCTGGCCGCCGCCCGCTCGGAAACCGGGCTCGACGATTTCGGCAGTGCCGATTTCGAGGAGGGTCTGCGGGTGCTGGCCACCTCGATCGACCGCGAGGCCGGGCTCACCGCCGCCGGGCGCCAGGCCCAGCGCGCGCGGCTGGTCGGCAGCTTATGCACCCGGCTCGTCGCCCAGGACCATTGGAACCGGCACCCCGAGATCCTCGACGAAGAGATCCAGGACCCGGTCTTCGTGGTCGGCCTCGCACGCACCGGCACCACCCGGCTGCATCGCCTGCTGGCTTGCGCGCCGGACGCCTACTCGGTGCTCTGGTGGCAGGCACGTTGGCCCTCCCCGTTGGCCGACGACCCCGGCTGGCGCAGCCAGGACGCCCGCATCGCAGCCGCTCACGCGGAAATCGATGCCATCCTCGAAACCCAGCCGGTACTCGCCTCGATCCATCCCTGGGATGCCGAGGGCGCCGACGAGGAGATCATGCTCTGCGAGCACGCCTTCCGAAGCTGGGTCCCCGAGGCCTTCATGAACGTGCCCAGCTACATCGACTGGCTCTCCCGCGAGGACATGCTCCCGACCTATCGCTACCTCGAGCGGATGCTGAAATTTCTCCAATGGCAGAAGCGCGAAGCCGGCTCGCATCGAAAGCGCTGGGTGCTCAAGGCGCCCTTTCACCTCGGCTTTGGCGCAGAACTTTTCGCGACCTTCCCCTCGGCGAAGGTGATCCAGACCCACCGCGATCCGGTAGAGACCCTGCCGAGCATTGCCTCGATGGCCTACGCCCTCTGGGGTCTGGGCAGCGAAGACGCCGACCCGCTCGAAGTCGGACGCCAGGCCTTCGCGCGTTGGAGCGGAGCGATCCAGACGTTTCTCGACTTCCGCGCTTCGATGCCCGAAGAACGCTTCCTCGATTGCGACTTTCGCGCGGTGGGCCGCGACCCACTCGGCGAAATCGAGCGCATCCACGCCTGGCTGGGCGTGCCACTCGCCCCCGAGGCCCGGGCCTTGATGGAGGAATGGCTCGTCCTGAACGCCCGCGAGAAACGCGCCCCCCACGAGTACAGCCTCGAGACCTTCGGCCTCGAACGGGTCGCCATCGAGGAGGGGTTCGCGCCGTACCGGCGTCGTTTCGTCGATCCCTGAAGGAAACGGGGACGGGTTTTCTTTTTTTCCTTTTGTCTTTTTCGGGAAAAGGACAAAAGGAAAAAAAGAAAACCCGTCCCCGTTTCTCACCGTTTCTCAGAGCGAGTCGAAGGGCACCACGCGCGTCGCGGGCTGCGGCTGCGACTCGGCGCGAATCCAGCGCAAACACATCGTCCCGCGCCGATGCCCGGCCGTCTCGATCCAGTTCGGATGGTGCGGATCGCGATGGCTCACCACCAGTCGCACGCTTCCGTCGGGCTCGAGTGCGGCGCCGTGATGGTTCAGCGCGATCTGGTGGTAGCGGTAGTCGAGGGATTCCATCCAGTAGTTGTTGAGCTGGAAATTCCAGTACTCGCAGCGCGGAGGGGTCACCTCGACTAGCAGCGCCTCGTCTTCTCCGAGTTCCCAGTAGCCGTGGTAGTAAACGATGTTCGGGTCGCCGTGGGCCGCCCGCGCTCGCTCGGAATCGAAGAGCGGAAGCTCGTTCGGCCGGCTCGCGAAGGACTCGGCCCAATCGGTAAAGAGCGAAGCCGTGCCGAAGACGTAGTTCGCCGCCGCTTGCAGGCCTTCGTCGACGAACTCCGCGGTGACGGGATCGGGGCTGTTGGGCGCGCCGACCCGCTCGATCGCGAGGTCCGCGATGGTCTCCGCCGCACGGTCTTCATAGGTCTGGCGCACAATCAGCGACGAGGTGTCGGGCTCCATCCGCAGCCAGTTTCCCGGTCGGGGCTCGCACGAGAGGTGCACTTCGAAACGGCCGTCGGGGCCGATCTCGATGTCGGCGGCTTCGAGGTAACCGCTCTGCCCCATTCGCGCGTCGGAACCGTAGTTGCCCGCGTAGGTCCCGAAGCCCAGGTAGTGGACGGTGCCGCGCGTCCCCGAGAGCCGGTATTCGTAGGCTCCGGAAATCGCTGCGCTCTGGTAGTGGTTGTCGGGATTGTCGGCCCCGATCTTCACGCTTTCGTGGGAGGGGCGGCGCAACACCGGCGCGCGCGGATCGGCGGCCTCGATATACGATTCGAGCGCCACCCGGGTGAGGCGACTCAGGTAGCGGTAGCCCTCGGCGCGGTCGAAGGCATCCATCGGCGTCGCGTCGCGCAGAACGACTTCGCCGGCATCGCGCAGCCGGTCGCAGAAATCCTCCCAGCTGCGGCCGGAGAGGATGCGCTCGGTGGAGTCAGACGCCATCCCTCGCCCCCTGGGTCGGCGCTTCGCGAAGCGCCGGCATGACGCGCTTCTCGAACAGCTCGAGCATCGCCCAGGAAAAATCGGGATCGAGCCCCCCGACCAGCGGGTGAAGCATCACCGTCGTTCCTGCGCCAAGCCCGCGCGCCCGCTCGATCAACTGCTCCGGCGTCAGCACCGGGTAGTCGCCTCGCTCCCGCAGAGCCGCCTCGCTCTCGGCGTGGACGTAGCCCGTCTCGAGCCCGGCCTCTTTCGCCCAGGCGGCGTAGGCGCGGGTCTCGTGCATCGCGTGTGGAGCGATTCGCGCCCAGGCGGCGTCGGGATCCTCCGCCACGAAGACCGCATTCCCGGTGGTGCGCATTCCCGGCCCGGGGTCTGAGCGCCCGAGCCGGATGCGCTCTTCGCGATAGATATCCCAGTATTTCTGGAGTGAAGGAATGAAGTGGTCGGCGTGGCGCGCCGCCCGTCGCGCCGCAGCCGCGGACGCGCCACCAAGCACGATGGGCGGGTGGGGGCGCTGCACCGGCCGCGGCAACACCCGAATCGATACACCCCGGTGCTCGAAGGCTTCGCCGCTAAAGGCCTTCTTCAAGAAGGGCACGATGCCTTCCATCACCGCCGCCCGCTGGGAGAGTTCGGTTCCGAAGGTGCGAAACTCGCTCTCGACGTAGCCCGCGGAAAGTACCGGGATGACGCGACCGCCGGAAATTACGTCGAGCATCGCGATGTCTTCGGCCAGGCGAACGGGGTCGTGGAGCGGAGCGATCAAGGCCGCCAGCACCAGGCGGATGCGCTGGGTGCGCGCCGCAATCGCCGCCCCCAGCACCATCGGCGAGGGCAGGTAGGCGTCGGGCGATCCGTGGTGTTCGGAGAGGGTCACCGACAGAAATCCGCGCTCGTCCGCCCAGGCGCTCTGCTCGATCGCGACCCGGGCGAGCGTCTCGGAAGTGACTCCCGCGAAGTCCGGGCAGCGGAGGTCGTAGCGCAGGCCGAAGTTCACCACGGCCCAATGGATACCCGACCGGGGTCGACTGCGAAAGCCGGAAAAACGGGGACGGGTTTTCTTTTTTCCTTTTGTCCTTTTCAAGTAGAGGGCTCGCGTCGGCTGCCCGAGCACCT
>CAJXIC010000143.1 GCA_913054385.1 uncultured Pseudomonadota bacterium | reverse complement strand
GGGACGGGGTTTCTTTTTTCTTTTTTTCCTTTTCGGCACCGCGGTAGCGCCGGTTCCCAGTTGATCCGCCGAACAGGAAAAAAGAAAAAGAAACCCCGTCCCCTTTTTTCCCGGATTTCCGTCCTCGTCCCCGATTTCCGACCCGGCTATACTCCCTCCGCGCCCCCCGCTGGCGACTCGAAGAGGCCTCGATGACCGAGTTCCACCAGGCTGCCGCGGCCGTCTATCTCGCATCCGGTATCGCCGCGTTGCTGGGGATCGTGCTGCCCTCCGAGCGCATCGCTCGCGCTTCGCTCTACGGGCTGGTGGTAGGGGCCGTGTTGCAGGGCATCGCCTTCGCCACACTCCACCGGGCAGCGGCGCCGCCCGCGCTCACAGATTGGGTCAGCGTCGGTGCGCTGGTGGCATGGATGGCGGTGGTGGTGATGGTGTTCTTCGCCTGGAGGATGCGCCTCACGACCCTGGCCGCCGTGGTGGGCTTCGTCGCCTTTCTCTTCGTGTTTGCATCGCTTCTGAAAGATCCATCGACCTCCGTCGCGGTGGCCGGCGAAGCGGGCGCCTGGCCCCACGCCCACGTGCTGCTCGCCAGCGCCGGCATCTCGCTCCTCGGCGTCGCTGGGCTTGCCGGGATCTTCTACCTGATCGAGCACCGCCGGCTCAAGTCGAAGCGTGCGCTCAAGCGACGGGTTCCCGGGCCTTCGCTCGAAGCACTCGACCGTGTCGGTGTGGCGTCGTTGGCCGCCGGCTTTCCCCTGCTCACGTTGGGTCTTGCCACCGGCATGATGTGGCAGCGCTCGGAAAACGGCGTCCTCTTTGCCGGGGGCCCCACGAGGTCTGGACCCTCGTGGCCTGGCTCTTCTACGCAGGCGTCGTTTTCGTGCGCTTCCGCGGGCAACAGGGTGCACGCCAGGGGGCCGCCACCGCGGTGGCGGGGTTCGTCTTCCTGACCTTCGCCGTGGTGGGCGTGGGAGTGCTTCGATGAAACTCCTGCTCGTCGGCATGAACCACCGCAGCGCGCCGGTCGAAATGCGCGAACGCTTCGCCATCGACGATCCCGCGCCGGCGCTCGAGAAATTGGTCGCCGGGGACGAGATCGAGGAAGCGGTCCTGATCTCGACCTGCAATCGCGTCGAAATCGTGGTGCAGACGCCGAACGTCGAAGCGGCGCGCCACCGTCTCGTTCGCTTCTTCGGGACCGAGTGGCCGGCCGGCCCCCAGGGCAGCGGCGGGTCCGAGTGGGCCACCCGAACCCATGGTGCAGCCATCGAGGACCATCTTTACGTCTACCGCGACGCCGAAGCGATCGCCCACGTGTTTCGCGTGGCCTCGGCGATCGATTCGATGGTCGTCGGCGAGCCCCAGATTCTCGGACAGGTAAAAGACGCCTATCGCCACGCGGTCGACGCCGGCTCCTGCGGGCCGATCCTCTCGCGCCTCTTCCAGCGAGCCTTTGCCACCGCCAAGCGCGTGCGTTCTGAAACGCGCATCGGACACGGGGCGGTGTCGATGGCGCGGATCGGGGTGGACCTGGTGGCGCAGGTCTTCGAGGATCTTGGCTCGAAGAAGGCACTCCTGGTCGGCGCCGGCGAGATGGTCGAGGCAGCGCTTGCCGCACTCCAGGGGAATGGCCTCGGGCACGCCACGATCGCCAATCGCAGCCTCGAACGCGCTCGCGATCTCGCCGAGCGTTTCGGCGTTACGGCCTTCGGTCTTGACGCGCTGCCCCGGCTTCTGGCCGAAGCCGACGTGGTGCTGACTTCGGTCGCCGTTGCGGAGCCGATCCTGGGCGTCGAACTCGCTCGCGAGGTCCTCGCCCGTCGGCGCGGACGGCCGGTGGTGGTGATCGACCTCGGCGTGCCCCGCAACGTGGCTCCCGAGGTGGGCGAAATCGACAACGTCTACCTCTATGACGTCGACGACTTGCAGGGGATCGCCTCGCAGAACGCCGAAGAGCGTCAACGCGAAGTGGCCCGGGCCGGTCGTATCGTGAGCGCCGAGTGTCAGCGTTTTGAGGGATGGCTCGGTGCCCTCGAGGCATTGCCGACGATTCGGGATCTGTCGGCGCGGGCCGAGGCGCTGCGCCACGCCGAGTTCGAGCGCAGCGTGGCGCGCCTCGACCTCGACGAAGAGCAACGCGCAGGGCTCGAGACGATGACGCGTTCGCTGGTGAGCAAACTCCTCCACCATCCGCTCACGCGTCTGCGAAAAGAAAGCGACCGGGCCGAGGGGCTGGCGCTTCGGGGAGCCGCTCGGGTGCTCTTCGGGCTCGACGAACCGGAGGCGGGTGCCGATTCGGAGGCGCTGGACGATCCGGCGGACGACACTTGAGCCGAATTCGGATTGCGACCCGCGGCAGCGACCTGGCCCTGGCCCAGGCCGACTGGACCGCCCGGCGGATCCGCGAACGTCTTGGCGTGGAAAGCGAACGCGTCGTGATCGAGACCCAGGGCGATCGCATTCTCGACCGGCCGCTCGCGAAAATCGGAGGCAAGGGCCTCTTCGTCAAGGAGATCGAGGAGGCGCTGCTCTCGGGCCGCGCCGACGTGGCCGTGCACAGCGCGAAAGATCTGCCGGCGGAGGTGCCCGCGGGCCTCGTGCTGGCGGCCTTCCCGGAACGCCTCGATCCCTGCGATGCGTTGGTGACGGCCGAGCCCGGCGCGACCCTTTTGAGCTTGAAAGAGGGCGCACGCGTGGGAAC
This sequence comes from uncultured Pseudomonadota bacterium, assembly GCA_913054385.1. Lineage (GTDB taxonomy): Bacteria > Myxococcota_A > UBA9160 > UBA9160 > UBA4427 > JAYGCV01. The sequence continues at coordinate 3,350 of CAJXIC010000143.1, read as the reverse complement.
CGGGAGCGTGCGGCGCACTGCGTTGCTCCGCGCGCGGCGCCCGGATCTCGAAATCGTCCCGTTGCGGGGCAACGTCCCCACGCGCCTGCAGAAACTCGAGAGCGAGGGCCTTGATGCCATCGTGCTCGCCTGCGCCGGCCTGCTGCGCCTGGGGCAGGGCGCGCGCATCGGTGAAAGGCTCTCCCCCGAGGTGATGCTGCCCGCGGTCTGCCAGGGGACCCTCGCCCTCGAGGTGTGTGCCGCAGGCGAATGGGCCGAGCGGATCGCCGAACTGGACGACGCCGAGACCGCCCTTCGCGTCGCTGCGGAACGCGGATTGCTGGTGGCACTCGAGGCCGACTGCAGCGTTCCGCTGGCAGGGTTCTGCGAAGTCGAGGGCGGCGACCTGCGCCTGCGCGGTTTATTGGCGTCGCCGATGGGAGAGTTGATCGCGGCGGAGAGACGCGCGCCAGCAGACCTGAAGCACGCCGCCGAAGCAGGAGAGCGCGTGGCGCGGGATCTGCTCGAGGCGGGCGGGCGCGAATTGCTGGCGGAGCTGCGCGCCGCGGAGAAAGCCTGATGCCGCGCGCATCGAACACCGAAGGCCGCGGTGACGGCGGCTTCGTCAGCCTGGTGGGCGCCGGCCCCGGCGATCCCGGACTCGTCACAGTGCGCGCCGCCCAGTGCCTGCGCGAAGCCGACCTCGTGCTCTGTGACGAACTCGTCTCCAGTGCGGTCCTCGCGCTGGTGGGCCGGGATACCGAAGTCCACAACGTGGGGAAGCGCGGTCACGAAGAGCCGGTGCGCTCGCAAGAAGCCATCGAAGAATGGATCGTGGACGCCGCTCGCAGCGGGCAGCGGGTGGTGCGCCTCAAGGGCGGAGATCCCTTTGTTTTTGGCCGCGGGGGCGAAGAAGCATCGGCCTGTGCCCGAGCGGGGATCCCCTTCGAGGTCGTGCCCGGCGTGAGTTCTGCGCTCGCCGCCCCGGCCTACGCCGGCATCCCCGTCACCGACCGACGCCACGCTGCTTCCTTCGCGGTGGTGACCGGGCACAAGGACCCGACCGAGGTGAGCGAAGCCACGCGCTGGGCTTCGTTGGTGCAGACCGTCGACACCCTGGTGATCCTGATGGGGATGCGCAACCTCGCCGATCTCGTGGCGCGAATGATCGCCGGGGGGGCCGACCCGGCGACGCCGGCAGCGGCGATCTCCGATGGCACCCTGCCTTCCCAGCGCGTGGTCGAGGCTGCGCTCGCCGACTTGCCCGACGCGGTACGGGCTGCCCGCCTTCGCGCCCCGGCGGCGGTGGTCGTCGGTCACGTGGTGGCGCTCCGCGAAGAACTCGCGTGGTTCGAGCCGGGACGTCTCGCGGGCGTTCGCGTGCTGGTGACCCGCGCCCGGGAACAGGGAGCGGAACTCGAAGCCGACTTGCGGGCCGCAGGGGCGCAGCCGATCTCGATCCCGATGGTGGCTTTCGCCCCGGTACTCGACCAGGCCGCCGTCGACCGCGGCCTCGCGGAACTCGAGCGCTTCGATGCGGTGCTCTTCTCGAGCGCCAACGCGGTGCGTTTCCTGGCTGCGCGCGCTCGCGAAACCGGGACCTTTAAAAAGCTCGCCGATGGGCGCCTCGAGATCGGCTGCATGGGGGTGGCGACCGCCGACGCCGTCCACCGCGAAGGCCTGCGCTTGCATTTCGTGGGTCGCGGCGGGGCCCGCGAACTGATCGCCGATCTCGTGACCCGCGACCGGATCCGCGGGCGCCGATTCTTCCTGCCGCGCTCGGAAATCGGCCTCGATGAACTCGAGACGCAACTCGTCGCGGCGGGCGGCGCGGTCGAAACAGCGCCGCTTTACCGCAACCGACGCCCGGAGGTCGACGCCGAATCACTCCGCGAGCGGCTCTGCGCCGGAGATTTCGACGTGCTGTGCTTTGCGAGCCCCTCGGCGGCCAGCCATTTTGCGTCGTTGCAGGACGCTGCCTCGAAGAAGGCCCTCACGCGCAGCGTGGTGTCCGCGCTGGGCGAAACCACCGCGGCTGCGCTACGCGAAGAGGGGATCGCGGTGGATGTGACGGCACCGAGACCGGTGCTGGGCGACTGGAGCGAGGCCATCGCGGACCATCTTCGGGACCTTCGGGAGAGGAGCTAGCCGATGGGATTTCCTACGACGCGCATGCGCCGGCTGCGCAGCAGCGAGACGCTGCGGCGCATGGTTCGAGAGCACGAGTTGACGCGCGACGACCTGGTGCTTCCCCTCTTCATCGTAGAGGGGCTCGCCCAGCGCGAGCCCGTGGCGTCGATGCCCGGGGTGTTTCGGTTCTCGGTGCGCGAGGCGGTGGACGAATGCAAACGCGTTCGCGACCTCGGCGTGCCGGCGGTGATTCTCTTCGGGATTCCGCAGCAGAAGGACGCCCGGGGTTCCGGTGCCGATCGGGCCAGCGGAATCGTGCAGGAGAGCGTCGCGGCGATTCGCGGCGCGGTCGATGACCTGTGCATCATCACCGACGTCTGTCTCTGCGAATACACCGACCACGGCCACTGCGGGATCGTCGACGGCGAGAGTGTCGACAACGATCCCAGCGTGGAGCGGCTCGCCGCCATCGCGCTCTCGCACGCGCGGGCGGGGGCGCACATGGTGGCCCCCTCGGACATGATGGACGGGCGGGTGGCGGCGATTCGAAGCGCTCTGGACGCGAATGGTTTCGAGAACCTTCCGATCCTCTCCTACGCCGCGAAGTACGCCAGCGCCTTCTACGGACCCTTTCGCGACGCTGTCGAAAGCACGCCGCAATTTGGTGATCGCCGCTCCTACCAGATGGATCCGCCGAATCGGCGCGAGGCCCTACGCGAGATGCAACTCGATCTCGATGAGGGAGCCGATGCACTGATGGTGAAACCGGCGCTCTCCTATCTCGACGTGCTGGCCGAAGCGCGTCGGCGCTTTGACGTTCCGCTGGCGGCGTACCAGGTCTCTGGTGAGTACGCGATGATCCAGGCCGCGGCCCAGAACGGGTGGATCGACGGCGAGCGCGCGATGCACGAGGCGCTGGTCTCGATCAAGCGCGCGGGGGCCGATTGGATCCTCAGCTACGCGGCGGCCGACGTCGCGGCGCGGCTGCGCTGAGCCTGAAGGGCGTTCGAGTGCAACGGGGTCGACCTCGGCGACGTCGCTGAAGAGACGATCGCACCGGCGGGGAACGAGTGGACCCTCGCCGGCTCCCGTTTCGACGGGATCCCCCCCCGCCCCCGCCCATAACGATTCGGGATGCGGGATGCGGGATGCGCGAATCGCCGGGGCGCCCCGGCAGGGCCTTCGTCGGCTTCCGTCGCGAACGCTCTAAGAAGGCGCCGAAACCAGTGCCGGCACGACCT
>CAJXIC010000142.1 GCA_913054385.1 uncultured Pseudomonadota bacterium | reverse complement strand
ATGCCGATGGCACGCTGCTCGGGGTCATCACGGTCGACGACGTGATCGACGTGATCACCGAAGAAGCCACCGAGGACATGTACCACCTGGCCGGCCTCTCCGAGGAGGATCGCGTCTTCTCCCCGCCGCGGTTGGCGATCCGCAAGCGCCTGCCGTGGATGGTGCTCAATCTCGCGACGGTGATCCTCGCGGCGTCGGTGGTGGCGCTCTTCGAGCACACGCTGGAGCAGATGGTCTCCCTCGCGCTGTTCCTCCCGGTGGTCGGGGGCATGGCCGGCAACGGAGGCATCCAGGCCCTGACGGTGACCACCCGCGGCATCGCCCTGGGCGAGATCGAATTCTCGACGGGGATTCGCGCGGTCACCAAGGAGACCATCGTCGGGCTCAGCCTCGGGGCTGCCACCGGACTGATCTGCGCCCTGCTGGCATTCGCCTGGTCGGGAAACCCCTACCTCGGCTTCGTCCTCTTCCTATCGCTGGTCGTCACACTCACCTTCGCGGGGCTGTTCGGCGCGGCGGTACCGCTGGCCCTCAAGGCCATCGGCCAGGACCCGGCTCTCGGTGCCGGTGTCATCGTGACGACCTTCACCGACGCCTTCGGGTTCCTCACGTTCCTCGGGAGTGCCACCCTGCTGCTGGACCGTCTCCACTGACGAACTGCCGCCCCCGCGGACGGCGCTTCAATGGGTCGGGTCGACGCCCGGGGCCCCGCGGCTTTCGAGGCGCTCGCGGCGCCACCCTGCTGGCCCGAGCGAAAGGCTCGTGGTCGGCCAGTATTCGGGGTCGAGCTTCAGCGTCGTGACGTCACGTCGGCCGTCGAGGCCACGCGTCTGGAGCCGCACCGCACCGCGGTCATCGATCCCCAGAATCACCGCGAGAAAGCTGTCGAGGTCTGGCGTCGGCTGGCCATCCACGGCTTCAATCCGCAGGTTCCCGCGCAGCCCATAGCGGTCGGCGGGCGAGCCGAACCAGTAGCGCGTGACGTAGACCCCCGACTTCGGCAGCCCCCACTGCATCGAGAGAGCGCGGTGGGGCTCCTGCAAAAGTGCCCCGGCAAAAAGCAATGCCCGCTCGGTCCCCCTGCCGGAAAGCGCCTCGGTGGGCAGCTGGACGATCTTTTCGCGACCCTCCCTCAGCACCCGGACCTCGAGTTGATCGGCCTGGGCGGCGGCCTCCAGCGCGTCGAAACGGGTCAGGGTCTGCCCGTCTACTGACAGCAGAAGATCGCCTTCGCGCAGCCGCCCCACCGCCGGACTGTCCGCGGCGATGCGCACCACCGACAGCACCCGCTGCTCGTTCCGCGGCTTCGCCTCGAAGGCCGCTGCGAGCGTTTCGTCGAGGCCCCGGTGTCGCGCCTCGGCCAGCGAGAGTGGCTGGAACTCCGCCCCCAGCGAGCGCCAATTGACCGGCTCGTCACGGCGCAGGGCGTCCACGATGGGGATCACGTGACCGATCGGGATCCCCGCCAGGAAGGGCTCGCTATCCTGCCCCAGGCTCGGTGTGTACGAGGCCCAGAGCGCGACCACCCGCCCCCAGCCATCGGCGAGGACCCCCCCCATGGTCGCAGGCGAGTCCTCGACGCCGATCAGGTCGATGTTCTGGTCGCGAAAGCGCGGGGGCCTCGTCATCGGGAGAATCAACGGCTCGCGTCGGTCGACCCGGGTCTTTCGCGACACCCAGCGCTTCACGGGAGACACGCCCACCACCCAGACGGGGTCGCCTGGCTGCAGGTCGCGGCTGCGCAGGGTTGCCGATTCTACTTCGGTGTCGCCGAGGTGCGCGGGGTCGTAGCGCACGACGCCGAAGTTGTGCTCGGGGTGGAGGTAGACGACCTCGGCGGGGATCTCCACGGAACCACCGAAGGTCAGCGTGAGGTCACCGAGTGCCACCGGAACCGTGTCGCGATCCACTACCACGAGACCGCGCTCGGCATCGACGACCAGGCCGGAACCCGCAAAGCGGTCGTAGTGCACACCGTCCAGCCGATAGGGAATCCTGAATTCGACCACCACAAGCGAAGGCGCGAGGACTTCGAGGGCCCAGTCGCCGTCGACTGCGAGTTCGGTCGACGTCGGCTGGCGCGGCCGCTTCGCCGGGGGCGGCGGCGACGCGCGACACGGCCAACGACCGGTCGCATCGTCCCGCTGACAGCGGCGCATGTCGAACCAGTGGCGATCGATCTCGACCACCGCCACCACCGGAAGGTTCGGCTTCGAGGGCAGGAAGTAGCGAAACGTCACCTTTTCGCCGTCCGGGATTTGGGCGAGGACCCTCTCGATGGCCTCGAGATCCGGAACCTCCTCGCCGTTGGCGTGGGTGATCACCGCGCCGCGCGGCACGCCGGCGTGATAGAGCATGTATCCGGGTTCGGAGACCGCTACACCGCGCTGCGGAATCGCGTGATTTCGGGCGGCGTGATACGAGAGGGGCATGAGAACCCCGCCTCCGATCTCGAGATAGGACGAGGGCGATATCGCCGCGAGATCGGCCACGCGCATCTCGACCTCGAGGGGCTGCCCGCCGCGCTCCACGCTCAGCGAGATCGTTTCCCCGACGCGTGCGTCGAGCTGCTCTTCGATCGGCAGGAAACTGGTCACCGCCTGCCCGTCGATGGCCATCACCACGTCCCCGGGCTCGAGCACGCCGTCGGCGGGCCCCTCGGGCACCACCTCGTCCACCACGATCATCCCCTTCGCGGCGGGGAAGGCCTCCCGAACCCGGGCCTCGGAGAGGGAGCGCAGACCGAGACGGCGAATCTCGTCGAAGGAACGGTGGGCAAAGACGACCTGCAACGTGCCGCGAGAGACGGGCTCGCCCGCGCGGATCTTCGCGAGCGCCCGCACCACCCGCTCGAGGGGCAGGTAGAAACTCGAAGCCGCCATGCGACGACCGCCGGCATTCAAAGCGACGACCGCTCCCTCGCGGTCGATTACCGGCGATCCCGAAGAGCCTCCCGAGGTCCCCGAGGCGGCCTGGTAGTAGAAGGTGTTGAAATCGTTGTAGCCGCTCCGCCCGTAGACCGGAGCGCTGCGATCGAGGCGCGCCAGGGTCCCCGCCAGGATCGAGAGCTTTTCGCCGGCATCGTTGCCGATCACGCGGATCTCGGTCCCCACCCGCGCCCGCTCCGGCGCGAGTTCGAGCTCGGCGAGCTGCATGAAGCGGACGTCCGCCGGGTCGAAGCGGTAGAAACCGAAATCGTGGACCGGGTCGCGGTAGAGAGCCTGCACTTCGACTTCCTCGTTGTCGAGGAAGATCGCCTCGGTGACGACCGGGCCGGCCGTCACCACGTGCCGATTGGTCAGGATCAGACCCATTTCCGCGTCGACGACGAAACCCGTCGCACTCTGGACACCGGCAGAGTTGCCGTCGAAAGCGCGTGGCGAGCGAATGCGCAGCTCCACCACCGCCGGCGCGACGCGATCCAGGGTCTCGGCCCAGTCCGCGATCGACACCCGCGGCAGCGCCCCGGCAAGAAGCACGAGTGCAGCAACCAGGCCCGGCGCGAACCCGCGGCTCCGGCTCAACCCGAAGTCCCCGATCGCAGGCGGCATCCAGCACCCGTCACGAATCGCTCTCCCCGATCGAAGTGAGGCGCGCGAGGTAGCGCAGCACGTATTTTCCGAGGACGTCCGCCTCGAGGTTCACACGGCTTCCCGGGCCGCGCTGCCCGAGGGTCGTCACCAGGAGGGTGTGCGGAATCATTGCAACGTCAAAGCCCTCGTCCGCCACTTCGACCACGGTGAGCGACACCCCGTCGACTGCAACCGAACCCTTTTCCACCAGCAAGTCGGCGAACCCCGCGTCGCAGGCGACAGAGAAACGCACATCGTTTCCCGCGCGCTCAATCCGCTTCACCACACCGGTCGCATCCACGTGACCCTGCACGATGTGGCCATCGAGACGCGCGTCGGCGCGCAGCGCCGCTTCGAGATTCACGGCGCCTTCCGCTTCGAGTTCTCCCAGGTTCGTCCGCAGCAGGCTCTCCGGGATGGCATCAAAGGACAGCCGGGGGCCGTCGATCGCGGTGACCGTGAGGCAACACCCGTTGAGCGCAATGCTGTCGCCGAGCTTGACCCCGGCGGCCACTTTCGGCGCCAGGACCTCCAGCCGCACGGAGCCGTCCCCCGGCACAACCGACGCGATACGACCGATCTCCTCCACGATTCCGGTGAACATCAGCGGCTCCGCGACTCGATCTCGCGCAGCATCCGATCGCGTACCAGGTCGTATTTCGCCCCGAGTTCGATCGGCGAATTCGCCCGGGTCGCCGGCACGTCGGGAAGTTTCCCCTCGTGGTAGCGGATCTTGAAGTCGGTGAACTTGAGACCGTGCGCCGTCGAGATCACCACGACGCGGTCGCTTTTTCGAATCGTCCCGTTCGCCACCAACTTGTCGAGGGCGACGAGCGCGACGCCCGTATGCGGGCAATTGAAGAGCCCGGTTCGGTCCGCCGCTGCACAGGCCTCCGCGATTTCGACTTCGCTCGCCTGTTCGACCACGCCGTCATAACGCTTGAGCGCGTCGATCGCCTTCGCCGCGGACACCGGGTTTCCGATCTGGATCGCCGAGGCGAAAGTCGGCCGGGCAACGATCGGTTCCATCACCCGGAAATCCCGCTGATACGAGAGATAGAGCGGGTTTGCGGCCTCGGCCTGGGCGACGCAGAGCCGCGGCCGCCGCTGGATCAGGCCGAGGTCAAAGAGCAGGTCGAGCCCCTTGGCCAGGGCCGAGACGTTGCCGAGATTGCCGCCCGGGATGATCAGCCAGTCGGGGACCTCCCAGTCGAACTGCTGCGCAATCTCGATGCCGACGGTCTTCTGCCCCTCGATCCGCAGGCTGTTCATCGAATTCGCGAGGTAGATGCCATCGTTCTCGGCGACCTGCTTCACGATCTCCATGCAGCCATCGAAATCGGTGTCGAGGGCGAAAACGATCGACCCGTTTGCCACCGGCTGGATCAACTGCGCCAGTGAAATCTTTCCACGCGGCAGGAAGACGATCGAAGGGATTCCCGCCGCCGCCGCGTAGGCCGCAAGAGCCGCCGAAGTGTCCCCGGTCGAGGCACAGGCCACCGCGGGGACGTCGACACCCCGGGCGCGCATTTCGCTCACCATCGAGATCAGGACGGTCATGCCGAGGTCCTTGAACGACCCCGTGTGAGAATTGCCGCAGAGCTTGATCCAGAGATCCTCCACGCCCACCTGCCGTCCGTAGCGCTCGGCCCAGAAGAGGTTCGAGTGTCCCTCGTACATCGACACCACGTTGTTGTTGGAAATTTCTGGGAGCACCCACTCCTTTAGGCCCCAAACCCCCGAGCCATAGGGCCATTCGTTGTGATGGCGGCGCCCGTCGAACAGTTTCTTCCAGCCTTCGGCGGAGGTCTTCCGAAGTTCGTCGAGATCGTGGACCACCTCGAGCAGGCCCCCCTCGCGGTCGGTGTACACGATCTCGTCGAGGCGGTAGCGCTCTTCCGGGTGAGCGAAGCTCTGGAACCACGCGCGGTAACTCGGTTTTTCAGAAGGGCTCATTCGCGATTCTCCTGGATGCGAACGAAGAGGGTCCGCGCCCTGACCTCCGGCCATTCGTCGATCTCCGCGACGGCCTTTCGCAGCGCCGCTTCAGGAGCGGCATGGGTCAGCACCACCACCGAAATCGAACCGCCCGCACTGGCGGGGCCACGCTGCAGGACGGATTCGATCCCGATGTCGTTGGCACCGAGGGCGCCCGTCACCTTCGACAAGACCCCGGGCTCGTCGGTTACCTCGAACCGGAGATAGGCCCGGCCGTGCAGTTCGTCGGTAGGGACCAGCTCGCGCGAATGCAGCGCCTCGAGGGGACGCGAAAGCGGCGGCACGCGTCCGGCACCCGCTCCACGAAGGATTTCTCGCCCGATCTCGATCGCGTCCGCGACCACCGCGCTAGCGGTGGGCATCTCCCCCGCCCCGGCTCCGTAATAGAGCGTGGGACCCACGGCGTCGCCGACGATCAAGACGGCATTCATCGCGCCGTCGACAGAGGCCAACTGGCTGCCGAGCGGAATCAGCGCGGGGTGTACCCGGGCTTCTATCCGTTCGTCGCCCT
>CAJXIC010000141.1 GCA_913054385.1 uncultured Pseudomonadota bacterium | reverse complement strand
CCGGCTGCGCGAGAGCAGCGCCTCGTGGACCTTGCGGTCCGGTTCCGAATCCGCCAGCAGGATGCAGTTGGACTTCTTGCCGTCGCGCCCGGCGCGTCCCGCCTCCTGGACATATTGCTCGAGGGAGGCCGGCGCCTGGTAGTGCAGGATGTAGCGGATGTCGCGCTTGTCGATGCCGAGCCCGAAGGCGCTGGTCGCGACCATCACCGTGCGCGTGCCCGAGCGCATGAAACGCTCCTGCTCGGTATTGCGCTCGGTGGAGGTCATGCCGCCCTGGTAGCGATGCGCGGGCACGCCGAATTTGCGCAACATGCCGTAGACCTCGTCGACATCGCGGCGGGTCGAGCAGTAGACGATGCCCGGGCGCCGCAGGCGACGCACCAGGCGAATCAGGGCCCGCGGGCGCATGTCGCCCTCGCAGCTGAGCACCTCGAAGGCGAGGTTCGAGCGATGCGGGGAGACGTTCACCACGTGGGCGCTCTCGCGCATGCCGAGCGAGGCGACGATCATTTCGCGCACCTTTTCGGTGGCGGTGGCCGTGAGCGCCAGGACCGGCGGGCGGCCGAGAGCGCGCAGTTGCACGCCCAGCCGCTGGTAGGCCGGCCGGAAATCGTGGCCCCACTCCGAGATGCAGTGGGCCTCATCAATCGCCACCAGTCCCACTTCGACTTCGGCCAGCAGGGTGCGGACCTCTTTCGAGCCGAGGGTCTCGGGGGTCGTCATCACCAGCAGGGAGCCGCCCTCCCGGATCCGTTCGATAGCCTCCTTGCGCTTCTTCCCGCGCACCGTGCCATCGAGTCGCACGCAGTCGACACCGTGCGCGAGCATGCTCTCGTGCTGGTCCTTCAGCAGTGCCAGCAACGGCGACACCACCACAACGGGCTTCGAGAGCAGCATCGACGGCACCTGGTAACAGGCGGACTTGCCAAAGCCCGTCGGCACGACCATCAACACGTCCTCGCCCTCGAGCACCTTCTCGATGACCCTCACCTGCTCTGGGTGGAGCCGGCGGATCCCGAGACGCAGGGCCGCCTGGTCGACCGGCGTCGCATCGGCGCGAGGCTCGTCCCCTCGGCGCGCACCACGACGGCGGCGACCGCGGCGCCGTCGCCTTTGCGGCGGACGATCCGAGTCCATCTCCTCGAGAACGATCTTCGCCTCGAGAGGGGCTTCCTGCAGCTCCTGCTCGCTCAGAATCGACTCCTGACGAGGGCTCCGAAAAGGACAGGCGACCAGGAGGCGTAGCCTCGGACCACCGGCCTTCCAATTCCCTCGACACCGCGCAGCTCGTGGAGCTTGCGCATGGGCGACCGCAATGGGCAACCCGGCTCGCTGCTTGCGCTCATCCGCCGGGGCCCGGCCCTCCCGCCGCCGATCTCAATCAGCACCCGGAGTGGCTCTACGGACTTGGAGAACGTAAGCGCTGGATGGGTTCCCGGCAACCCGTCGGTCAAGAAGACCCCGCGGGCGGGCCTGCGAGGATGCTCGGTACCGCAAAATACGACACGAAACACCGCACGCACGCCGTGCCGCCGCAGTCGGGTGCCGCGCGGGGGGCTAGCGAGCGGCGGGAGCGGTCGGCTCGAAATGCACCGGCATGGCCTCGTAGCCGACGATGAAATTCGCCTGGCGCATTGGCGGAGCCTCCTGGCTGACCAGTTCGAGGTCCGGGATTCGCTGGAGCAGCTCCTCGAGGAGCACGCGCAATTCGAGGCGCGCCAGGCTGTTGCCGAGGCAGAAGTGGTTCCCGTAGCCGCCGAAGGCCACGTGCGGGTTGGGGTCACGCTCCACGTCGAAGCGGTCGGGCTCGTCGAAGACGGCGTCATCCCGGTTCGCCGAGGGGTAGAGCAACAGCAGGCGTTCGCCCTCCGCAAGCGTCTTGCCGTGGAGCTCGACCTCGCAGGTGGTGGTGCGCATCATGTTCTGGATCGGAGTGACCCAGCGCAGCATCTCCTCCACGGCCATCGGAATCTTCTCGGGATGCTGGGCCAGCAGGCTCCACTGTTCCGGGTGCAACAGCAGTTGCCGAACGCCCCCGCTGATCACGTGCCGTGTCGTCTCATCGCCCCCCACCAGGATGAGTAGCGACTCGAACAGGATCGATTGATCGTCAAGGCGCTCGCCGTCGACTTCGGCGTGTACCAGGATGCTCATCAGGTCTTCCTGCGGATCGCGCACACGACGATCTGCCACCACGTCTTGATTGAATGCGGTGTAGTCCTGCATCGCCTGGGCCGCGCGCACCATCATCTCGGGGTCCGGGCTGCCATTGGCGCCCACCATCGTGTCGGACCATTCGAGCAGGCGGTCGTGGTCTTCTTCCTTCACGCCGAGCAGGTCGCCGATCACGATCATCGGCAGCGGCATCGCCACGTCTCTCACGAAGTCGCATTCGCCGCGTTCGCAGATCGCGTCGAGGATGCCCCGACAGATCTCACGCACCCGCGCCTCCATGTTCGCCACGCGGCGCGGGGTAAAGCCGCGGCTCACGAGGTTGCGACGCACCAGATGCTGGGGGCGGTCCATGGCGATCATCATCGGCATCGGCGGCACATCGGGCCGGAAGCCCCGACCGCTACAGAAGCGTGTCGGGTCCTTCGAGATCGTCATGATGTCGGCGTGGAGGTTCACCCCCCAAATGCCGTTTTTCTCGTCGAGGTAGAGGGGGTCGTTCTCGCGCATCCAGCGGTAGCCCGCGTGCGGATCGCCGCCATAGAAGGCGCCGTCGAGGAGATCGATGAAGGGCTTCGCGCCCGCTTGGTCGGAATCGTTGTGAGGCATCGCCCCCAGCGGATACCCCACCCGGCCCCCGGACCGCAAGCGAGTCCGAGCGGCGCTTTCACTTCGGCGGCTTCGCTATACCTGGGCTGGCTGCAGACCGCCCACGCGGCCTCCCCCCCAGGAGGGACCCGATGCTGAATGTCGCCATGTGGGGCAAGGCGCTCACCGCCATGCCGAAGATCAGCCGAGAAGACTGGGACGGCCTCGACATCGTCTCGCGCTGGCTGATCGCCACGCGAATTGCCGTGGTGGTGATGACCTTCACCTCCGCCGCTTTTGCCGGGCTGCTCGCCGCCAAGGCCGGCGAGTTTCACCTGGGCCTGTGGTGGCTCGTCACCCTCGGCCTGTGCCTGGCCCACGCCACCAACAACCTGGTCAACGACCTCACCGATCACTGGAAGGGCGTCGACAAGGACAACCCTTTCCGCACGCAGTACGGCCCGCAGACCGTCGAAGAGGGTTTCCTCTCGGTCAAACAGATCCTCGTCTACGCGGCGCTCACCGGGCTGGTGGCCCTCGCAGCGGGGCTCTACCTGTTTCTGCTGCGCGGCGAAGGCGTGCTCTGGCTGCTGGGCGCAGGCGCCTTCTTCGTGCTCTTCTACACCTTCCCGCTCAAATACATCGGGATGGGCGAGCCGGCGGTGTTGCTGGTGTGGGGCCCGCTGATGGTGGGCGGCGGTTACTTCGTGATCACCGGAAGCTGGAGCAACGAAGTCGCCTGGGCCAGCGTCGCCTACGCGCTCGCGCCGACCGCGGTGCTCTTCGGGAAGCACATCGACAAACTCGATGCCGATCGCAAGCTCGGCATCCGCACACTGCCGGTATTGCTGGGGGAAGCTCTCGCACGCAAGTGCGTGCTGGTGATGTTCGTCGGTCAATACCTGCTCATCGGGGCGCTGATCGCGATCGGCTACTTCAGCCCCTTCCTGGCGGTGGTGCTGCTGGCCCTGCCCTCGCTGCGGCGCGTCTTCGAGGTCTACGGCAAGCCGCGCCCCAGCGAGGCGCCTGAGGAATTCAAAGGCACCTGGCCGCTCTGGTTCGTCGGCGCGAGTTTCTGGTACACGCGACGCTTCGGCGGACTCTTCCTGCTGGGCCTCGTCGCGGACGTCGTCTACACCCGCTTCTAGGTGCAGTGCTCCGCAGGCTAGCTGTCGGCGCTTCGCTCGGGCATGACGCTGACGAGGTCGTAGTGCGTGCCCCGTGGCGCGGTTACGACCTGCACCACCGCGCGGGCCACGCTCGAAGGGGGCAGGATGTCCATGTGGCGCTGGACGCCCCAGTGGCTCCACGAAACCAGGATCTCTTCGAGCAGCACCGGGTCCCAGCCGAACCCGAATTCACTCTCCGTGGGCCCCGGACGCACCACCGTCGAGCGGATGCCGCTGCCCTCGAGTTCCATCCGCAAGACCGACGCCAGCCCCTCGAGGCCCATCTTCGTCGCGGTGTAGCCCAGCTGGTAGGTCCGGGGATGCACCGCGTTCTCGGAGGAGATGAAGACCACGTCCCCCGGTGCATTGCGCGCGCGCAGTTCGCGCACGACACGGCGGCTGAGCCGCGCCGGCCCGAGGAAATTCGTCGCCACCTCGTACTCCAGATCGGCGTCGTCTCCCTCGGCAAATAGCCCCGGTCGGCACACGCCGGCGTTGTTCACCAGCACGTCCACCGGGCCGAGGGCTTCGCCCACCGAAGCGTAGAAGGCGTAGATCGAGGCCGAATCCGACACGTCGAGCGCGAAGGCCTGCGCCCGCCCCCCCGCCTCGCGGAGTTCGGAAGCCAGCGCCTCGAGGCGGTCGAGCCCGCGAGCGCCAAGAGCGAGATCGAACCCTTCGACGGAGAGCGCACGCGCGATGGCAGCGCCGATTCCGGCGGAAGCTCCTGTGACGATCGCAACGCTCACGCGAGAATCGGCTTCGCTACTTCGCTTCGGGCCACGCTGCGGGCGGGTGTCGCGCCTAGTACCAGGGACCCCAGGGTCCCCACATGCCCCAGTCGAGCGAGGCGTCCTCGTTCATTTGGGCCGCCGCGAGATTGGCGTTCACCTGCGACTGCTTCAGCGCGTAGCGCGAGTAGCGCTGGTAGGCCTTCTCGGTTCCGACGTAGAGACACTTGCAGTACTCCGCATCGGCGTAGACGTAGCGCAGGCTGTCGTCCTTCATCTTCGGCATCAATTCGCGCTGAGTGAGCTTTGCCAAGCGTGCCAGCTTCTCCGGCGTGTCGGCCATGCGCATCTGGAAGCCCGCCGCCGCCAGCATGCGCTCAGTCTGCATCGCCTGGCCGGCACAGGCCACGGTGAAGAGGGCCACGAGCGCGGCAATGAGGACCCGCGTGGTGTGCGGAAGCAACGAAGGAGTTTCGATTCGGAACATCTCACTCTCCCAAAAAGGGTTGGACGGGAACGGGAGCAGCGTAGCACCTGCAAGTCACACCAGCGCGCGAATTGCGGCGGACCACGGCTTCCCCGAGACTCTGGCGACGCCCCCGACTCGAGCGGAGTAATCCCATGGCGACCGCGCCGAACCCGATCCACACTGCCAAGGCACCGCCCCTCGCCTCCGGCAGGCGACCGTTCCTCGGGCATCTCCTCGAATTGCGACGCGCGCCGATCGCGCTGATGCAGCGCGTGCACGACGAGTGCGGCGAGGTCGGCGAGATCCGCCTGGCCCACCACCCGGTGGTGATGCTCTACGGCGAGGAAGCCCAGCGCGCCTTCTTTCGCGCGCCCGACGAACAACTCGACCAGGCTTCGGCCTACCCCTTCATGACGCCGATCTTCGGCGAGGGAGTGGTCTTCGACGCCACCCCTGAACAGCGGAAACAAGCGCTGCGCAACCAGTCACTGCGCGACCAGCAGATGCGCGGCCACGCCGAGGGCATCGCCGCCGAGACCGAACGCATGATCGAAGGCTGGGGCGAGAGCGGCGAGGTCGACCTCGTCGACTTCTTCTCGGAACTAACCCTCTACACCTCGAGCGCTTGCCTGCTGGGCGCCGAGTTCCGAGCCGAGCTCACGCCGGACTTTGCCCGGTACTACCACGACCTCGAAGCCGGAACCGATGCCTTTGCCTACGTGAACCCGTACCTGCCGCTGCCGAGTTTCTGGCGCCGCGACCGCGCGCGCCGAAAGTTGGTGGAGGGCATCCAGGCAATCCTCGACCGGCGCAAGGCCGAGGGACGCGAGCCGCGCGATCTCGTGCAGGTGCTGACGAAGCTGCGCAACGCCGACGGCAGCCCCCGCTACAGCACCGACCAGAGATCGGAAGAGCACACGTCTGAACTCCAGTCACCAGATCATCTCGTATGC
>CAJXIC010000140.1 GCA_913054385.1 uncultured Pseudomonadota bacterium | reverse complement strand
TCATGCTCGTCGTCGGTGCGGGGGCGAGCGCGGCCTTCGCAGAGGCCCGGAGGCGCAGTCTCCGCTTCCGAACCGGCGTCGATCGGCTGCTGCTGCATCTGCCGCTCTTCGGCCCGCTGATCAAGAAAGTCGCCGTGGCCCGCTTTACGCGCACGCTGGGTACGCTCGTTGCGAGCGGTGTCCCGATCCTCGATTCCCTCGACATCGTGGCGCGGACCGCCGGCAACCTGGTGATCGAGGAGGAGATTCTCAAGGCTAAGCAGTCGATCTCGGAGGGCAATACCATCGCCGAGCCGCTGCGCGACTCGAAGGTCTTCCCGGGGATGATGGTGCAGATGGTGGCCGTGGGGGAAGAGACCGGCTCGATGGAGGCGATGCTCACGAAGGTCGCCGACTTCTACGACGACCAGGTGGATGCCGCCGTCGGGGCCCTGACTTCGATGCTCGAGCCAGTGATGCTCGTGGGGATGGGCGGATCGGTAGGCGCGATCCTGATCGCGATGTACCTGCCGATCTTCACGATCGCCGACTCGATCCACTAGCTTCGGCGCTGGTCCGGGGCCCGAAGCCCGCACTCCTTGATCTTGTAGAGCAGCGAACGGGAGCTGATCCCAAGCTGCTGGGCGGCCCGGCCCCGATGGCCGCCGGCCGCTTCCAGCGCGTCCTGGACGCTGCGTCGCTCCGCGCGTTGGCGCGCCGCCCGCAGGCTTTGACCGTTCTCGAGGCCGTTGGCCAGGGCGCCGGCCACCCGGGTCGGGAGGTGTTCGCGGCCAATCGGACCGCCGTTTGCCCTGCGCGATGCACCGGCCACGACGCTCGCGAGTTCGCGAATATTGCCGGGCCAGGCGTAGGCTTTGAGCAGGGCGAGGGCATCGTTGCGGGCGCAGAGTCCCGGCGCCGACAGCGAGCGGCGATGGGACTCGATGAAGTGATCGACGAGCAACGGGATGTCCGACGGACGCTCGCGCAGCGGCGGGACCCGAAGCGCCCGTCCCGAGAAGAGCGATGCGATTCCCGCTTTGGGGGAGGGCGCCTGCCGACTCCCGACGATCAGCCGGAAACCGTCATCGGTGGCTTCGGCGGATCGAGCGAGGATGCCCGCCCGGATCGCCTCCGGAAGGCCTTCGAAGTCCTCGACGAAGAGGGTGCCGCCGGCCAGGAGATCGCAGACTTCGGTCCACAGGTGCGAGGCGCCGGCTTCCCGAATCGAGAAGGTGGAGAAGGGGGCCCTGCGGCGCGGCGACCAGGCGTGCAGCGCGCGCGCCAGCACTTCCTTGCCGGTTCCCGCTTCGCCGTAAAACCAGACCCCTCGATCGTCTTCGGCGAGCTCTTCGAGGGCTTCGAGCAGCGCGATGCTGCGGGGCGATGTGGCCACGATGGGCGACGCCGAAAGGCGGCGCTGGGTCTCGAGGCGCTCGAGGGCGGCGGCCCGCAGGCCGCGCGCGCGTTGCCGGGTCGACGGCAGCCAGGACGCAATAAGGCCCGGATCGGGGTGGGGCTCGAGGATTGCGAAGCCGGTCCCCGCGCGGGCGTCGCGGACTTCGGACGCTCCCTGCAGTGGGCGCAGCCAGGCGCGTCCAGCGAAGGGGTGGGTTCGCGAAAGCCCGCGCTCGAGGCGCTCGAAGGCCTTTCGGGACACTGGCAACCGGGACAGGAGAAGTTCAGGACTCGCGGCTCCGGGAAGCCGATGCAGGGCGTCTTCGGGATCGCACCCGTGGGCGCTGAGACCGAGGTCCCCGAGCCCGAGTGCGAGCTTCTCGCGGGCCGGAAGATTCGAGTCCAGGATCCAGACGTTTTCGGCCATCGCGCGCACCAGCCCCCTAGGGACGAATCGGTGGGCCCGGCGATCTTCTTGAGGGCCGTCTGGCCGGGAGTCCCTCGGTTAGGGAGGCCCCCCGGAGGTGCGCACGGAGGTTTCACGAACCGGAGGAAGGGACTCTCAAGTCCCTGAAACCCGGTTCCGATAACGAGATTGGCCCCCGGCTCGAAATACTCGGGCGAGGTGGGCACGACAGGGGAGGAAGATGTCGAGCAACCGGATCCGTCACACCCGAGAGAGCCTGATGCTCTCCAAGGCCGAATTGGCCCGCAAGGCGGGGCTTTCGGCCCTGACCATCGACCGCGTGGAGTCGGGTCGGCCCTGCCGGCTCGAGACCAAGCGTCGCTTGCTGATGGCGCTTGGGATTCCGCTGTCCGAGAGCCGCGAAGCCTTTGTGCCCCTCGCTGCCGACGCCCCCCTGCTGATGCCGCCTGGCCTGATGCGCGACGGGGCTGGCGAGAATTTGATCCAGCCCGTGCCCTAGGCGCCGGGGGCGGGGATTTTTAGCGATGTCGAATTTCAGGATCCGAATGCCTCGGCTGCGAAGCGCAAGGCGCCGCGGCGGGCTGGTGGGGCTCGATATCGGGTCGTCGACGGTGAAGGCCGTCGAACTCGTGGACCACGGTCGCGAGAACGGTTTCGAACTCGTCTCCCTGGGGATCGCCCCGGTGGCGGCCGAGGCGATCGTCGAGGGCGCCTTTCTCGACCCCTGCGCGGTCGTCCGGGCGGTTCGCGAGGCGATTGAGCGGGGAGAGATTCGCACCAAGCAGGTCGCCGTTGCCGTCTCGGGGCATTCGGTGATCGTGAAGAAGGTGAGCGTCCCGCGACAGTCTCGCAAGGATCTAGAGGATTCGATCCAGTGGGAGGCGGAGCCCTTCATTCCCTTCGACGTGAACGAGGTGCATCTCGATTTCCAGATCCTCGACGGCGCAGACAACGATCCGCAGATGGACGTATTGCTGGTGGCCGCGAAGAAGGAACTGGTCGACGACTACGTCCAGGTGATTCGCGAAGCCGGGCTCGAGCCGGCGTGCGTCGACGTTGCGGGCTTTGCCGTCGAGAATGCCTTCGAGGCGAACGCCGAGATCGCGGAAGACGAAAACGTGGCCCTCGTCAACATCGGTGCCCACGTGGTCAACATCAACGTGATCCAGGGACGCGTCCCCGCGTTCACCCGGGACATTACGGTGGGCGGGAACCAGTACACCGAGGAGATCCAGCGCGCTCTCTCCCTCGATTTCGTGGACGCCGAACGCATCAAGCTCGGCGAGGCCGGCGAGTCTGCGAACCTCGAGGGAAGTCCCCAGGAAGTCGACCGGGCGGTGGCCCAGGTCACCGAGGACGTGGTGGAAGAGATCGGGCGCTCGCTCGAGTTCTTCGCGGCGACCGCGGGCGACCAGCGCCTGGAACGCCTGGTGCTCTGCGGCGGCGGTTCGAAGGTGACGGGTCTCGAAGAGGCCTTTGCCGCACGCACCGGGTTCACGGTCGAGCGCCTCGATCCCCTCGCCCGGGCGCTGCCCCAGGATCGTTTTGATGCCGAATTTCTCGATTCGGTGGGGCCGACCCTTGGGGTCGGAGTGGGTCTCGCATTGCGGAAGCTTGCCCACGGATGATCGAGATCAACCTGCTACCGCACCGCGAGGCCCGTCGGCGCGCCGAATTGAGACGCGCTGAGGGTCTGTTGATTCTCGGCCTGGTCGGCGTTCTGCTGGCGGTCGGGCTCGTGCACGCCAACCTGGTCCGCCAGGCCGACCACGCCCTGGCGCAGGTGGGGCAACTCGAGGCCGACCTGGAGCGCTTCAAGCCTCAGCAAGAGAAGGTGGATTCTTTCAAGCTTCAGAAACGCTCCCTCGAGCAGAAGCTTGCGGCGATCGCGCGGCTCGACGAAGCGCGACGGGGACCGCTGCATCTGCTCGCCGAGATCAGCGACCGAACCCCCGACCGGCTGTGGCTGACCCAGCTGCGGGCAGACGGCCCGGAGATCATTCTGGAAGGCTCGAGCCTCGATACCAGCGTGGTGGCCGACTTCCTGGGAAGACTCAACGACTCGACCTATTTCCGGGAGGTGGACCTCGATCGAACCGCGCGAGAGCGGGAGGTGCGTGGCGTCAAGCTCGTGAACTTCACGATCACCGCAGTTCTCGAGGGCGTCGCCGAGCCGATTCCGGGCGAGGGGGCCTAGGGCGATGTTCTTCGGAATCGATTTCGGCGATCTGCGTCACCACTTCTTGCAGTGGCCCGCCGCCGCGCGTCTGGGCCTGCTCTTCGTGGTCCTCTGCGCTTTCGGCGGGAGCTACTACTCGCTCTACTACGGCGAAGCGCGTGCCGAAGTGACGCGCCTACAGGGTCGCAGCCTCGCACTGCAGCGTGAAATCGCGAACGTGCGGGTGATCGCCGGGAATCTCGCCGAGTTCCAGCGCGAGGTCGAAGCCCTCGAGCGCGAATTCGTCGAGGCCCTCGCGCAGCTACCGAACCGGAAGCAGTTCGAGGACCTGTTGCAGGACATCACGACCGCCAGCAAGAAGGTGGGTGTGCAGATTCGGTCGATCGAACGCGCGCCCGAGGTCTCCAGGGATTTTTATGCCGAGGTGCCGTTTCGGCTCGAGCTCGAGGGGAGCTATCACGGTCTTGCGATGTTCTTTGAACGTTTGGCCCGGCTGCCGCGGATCGTGAACATGGGAACCCTGAAGATCCGCACCCTCGACGACTCCGGGGCGGGAACGACGCTTCGGGTCGAAGGCCAGGCGACGACCTACCGCTTCCTCGAGAGTGCCCCGGAAGGCGAGAAGGGATGAGCATGCGGGGCTTGCACTCGACATCGTCAAGGGTCCGGCGGGGCGTCTGCGGGCTCGTCGTCGCGGCCCTGGCGGGGCTCACCCTGGGATGCCAGGAAGAGATCCAGGCGGGTCCGACCCAGGCCGATCTTGCCGCCGAGCGCACTCGCCTGGCCGCGCGCACCCGGGCCGTGAACCGGGAGAGCGATGCGGCTCCCAGGCCCGAGAGGGTGGCCCGGGCCGCCCCCGATGCATTTGTCTACCGGCCCGAAGGGCGACGCGATCCCTTTCAGTCGATGCTCTTCGAACTCGAGGCCGCGCAGGAGAGCCGTTCGCGGGCGCCGCTCGAACGATTCGAGTTGGGACAGATCGCACTCATGGGAGTGATCTGGGAAGCCGATGAGCCAAGGGCATTGGTCACCGACCCGGAGGGGCGTTCCTTCGTGGTCCGAACGGGCTCCCGGATCGGAAAGAACGAAGGCCGTGTCGTCCACATTGGGGACAACCTGGTCCTGGTCGAAGAGACCTATTTGAATTTTGCCGGCGAAGTGACCACGAAGGACGTTCCGCTCCGCATTCGGCGGAGCCTGGGGGGCTGAGGGACATGCCCGATCGAAGCATCCACTTGTTGCGCCTGGTCGTTTTCGCGGCTGGCACACTACTTTGGCTGGTCGCAAACGCGGCCGCCTCCCCCGAGGCATCGGAGTCGCAGTCCGCGGACCCGTGGACCCGCAGTGCCCCGGCGCTCGTTGGCGAAACGGTCGGGGCGTCGGCCCCGCTGGCCGACGGACACACTCGCGGGGCTGTGCCGGCCGTGGTGACACGCGTGGGCTTCGAGGCTTCTGCCGGGGAGGTTCGCGTCGATCGAGTGGTGATCGAGGCCGATTCGGTGCTTCGCTACGAAGTGAGCGAGCCGAACCCCGAGACCGTTGTCGTAAGGCTTCCCGCCAGCGTGATCGACTCCCGTGTGGCGGGCCGAATCGAAACGCCGAACGGCGGAAGCGTTCGCCTGGTGACGGCCTTCCAGCAGCCCGAGGTGACGCCCGAGGAGGCGCGGGTGGTGGTCCAGCGCGTAGCAGGAAGCACGCTGCTCGTCTCCCGAGAGGGAACGACCCTGGTCCTGGACTTTGCGCCGGCTTCGGGAACGGCCGCTGCCGCGCGGCCCGAGAAGGCCGATCTGCAGGATGCCGCCCGAGCCCTGGCCCGGGAAGCCGACAGCCCGCTGTCGCTGGATCCGAAGTCACTGGCCGAGCCGCCGGACGTGCGAAGGGCCGGAAGCGAACTCGACGCGGCCTGGAGCGAAGCCGGCAACCAGCCTTTCGAATTGAGCGCGGGCCGCGCTTCGAGGAGGGCAGAAGAACCGAGGTCGGCCGCAGACCTGCTGCAGGCGGACGTGGCTGCGGAGGAGAAGATCTATCGGGGTCGACGTATTTCGCTCGACTTCAAGGACGTTCCCGTGTCGGACGTGCTGCGCCTGATCGCCGAGGTCAGCAACCTCAACGTCGTCGCCGGGGAC
>CAJXIC010000139.1 GCA_913054385.1 uncultured Pseudomonadota bacterium | reverse complement strand
CGACGAAGTCGAAGCTGTTTTCGCCCGCGCCGGTCGAATACGGTGACGCCCCGAGCCACCGGGTCCACGTCATCGACCTCGGGCTTCCCGGGGTACTGCCGGTTCTGAACGAACGTGTCGTCGAGTTGGCGATCCGGCTCGGCATCGCGGTCCACGCCGAAGTCAACCTGCGCTCGGTCTTCGCGCGAAAGAACTACTTCTACCCTGATCTTCCGAAGGGCTACCAGATCTCCCAGTACGAAGATCCGGTGGTGAGCAATGGTTGGCTCGACATCGAATTGCCCGGGGACGATGGCCAGCTGGAAACCCGCCGGATCGGGATCACCCGGGCCCACCTCGAGGAAGACGCCGGAAAATCGATCCACGATGACGCGGTGACGAAGGGTCGGGGGACGCACATCGACCTGAATCGATCCGGCGTACCGCTGCTCGAGATCGTGTCGGAGCCCGACCTGCGGTCTGCGTCCGAGGCGGGCGCCTACCTGCGCGCGCTGCGTTCAATCCTCCGCACCATCGGCGTTTCCGAGGCCGATATGGAGAAGGGGCAGTTTCGCTGTGATGCCAACGTCTCGCTGCGCGCGATCGGCACCGAGCCGTTCGGGACGCGCACCGAACTCAAGAACCTCAATTCGTTTCGTTACGTCGAAGCGGCCATCGAGGCCGAGATCGAGCGCCAGGGAGAAATCCTCGACGAGGGGGGAAGCATCGTGCAGGCGACGATGGCCTTTGATCCCGACACGCAGACGACGCGAGTCCTGCGAACCAAGGAGAACGCCGACGACTACCGCTACTTCCCCGATCCCGACCTGATTCCGCTGCTGATCCCCGCCGACGAAGTCGAGCGCGTTCGCCGCGAAATGCCCGAGCTTCCGGACGCGAAGCTCGCGCGCTTCGTCGGGGACTTCGGCCTCGGACAGGCGGATGCGCGCCAGTTCACCGAAAGCCAGGAACTGGCCGAGTATTTCGATCGGGTGGTTGCACGGACCGGAGCAGAGCGGGCAAAGGAAGTGGCGAAGTGGATCCTGCGCGACCTCCTGCAGGCACTGAAGCAGCTGGATCTTTCACTCGAAGCCTCGGCGCTCACGCCCGACAAGCTCGCGGCCCTGCTGGAACTCGTCGAGAAGGGTCGCCTCACCCCACGCAATGCGCGCGATCTCTTCGCGCTGCTGGTGGAGCACGGTGGCGACCCCGAGAGCCTGATGGTCGAGCGGGGTCTCGAGGCCGTGTCGGACGAGGGAGCACTCGAAGTCGCGGTGCAGGAGGCGATCGATGCGAACCCGAAGGCCGCGGAGAGCTATCGCGCCGGGGATCAGAAGTCGCTGAACTTCCTGATGGGTCAGGTGATGAAGAAGACCCAGGGGAAGGCCGACGCGGGAACGACCCGAAAACTGCTGGCCGCGAAGCTCGGCGGTTAGGGACGGGCGCGGGGAAATTGTGAACGGACGCTGGGTCGCTCTTTGCATCGTCGCGATTGCGTTGGTCGTCGCCTTCGTGACGACGCTCCTGCCGCGGGTCGGTCCCAAGGAACTCATTCGTCACCAGGTGACGCTCTTTCTCGAGGAGCATCTTCCTGCGCCGGTCAGCTGGGATCGTGTCGAGGTTTCGCTCGATCCCCCGCGAATCGAGATCTTCGATGTGAGTGCCGGTCGGGTGCGGAACGAAAGGCCGCTGTTCGAGGCCGAGCAGGTCATTCTCGAGGTCGAACTCGATTCCCTGCGGCGAGGGATCGCGCGTCCACGAGCGGGGACGCTGCGTGGCCTTTTCCTGAGATTCGACCCGGAGGCAGACTCCCTTCGCGATCTCTTTGGGGCCGGGTCGAGTTCGGCTGAAGCGAAGCAGGTGCCGCCCGCTGCAAGCGAAAGCGCCGCCTCGAAGGAGCCGCCGGCAGCGATCGGCCAGGATGCGACCGAAGCGCAGCCGGATCTCCGCTGGTCTCTACTGGACGGAGAGGTCGTGGTGGTCCTGGCCGGACCCGAAGGGACCGAAGCGCCCCTCCTTCTTGATCTCCGCGCCCAGTTCGAACCGGACCCGGACACCGGTGCGGGCCTCTTCGAAGCGCATGCGCGCGCGGGCTCCGGGGGAAGCCTGGCCCTGCGCGGGCAGATCGGCGCCTCGGATCGAGGCGACGCGAGTCTTGAAATTGCAGGCCTCGAAGTAAGGCCCCTGGCGGAGTGGGGGGACGTCGGCGGGGTTTCGAAGGGGCTTGCGACCGGCCTGATCTCGGTCTTCTTCGACGCCGGTCGCCCCGAACGGGTGCACGTCGACGTCGAGATCCGCGCAGCAAAAATGACGATCGAAAACGTCGACCTCGAAGGTCGCCTCGGGATCAGGGCCACGCTCTGGTGGCAGGCAGGGGGCGCCCGCCGCGGCACCTTCGAAATCGACGCCGGGAATGCGAAACTCGACGTCGAGGGAGCCTATGCGAAGCCCGTCGGCCGGCCGGCGACGCTCCGTGGCAGTTTCAGAATGGATCCGTCGGGGCGCTTTGGGCTCGAAGATTTCGAGCTGTCGGTGGGGCCCAGGTCGGTCCGGTCGCCTTGAAGGATTGGTTCACGATCGCCTGGCGCGACGAGAAGGTCGTTCTTCTCGATCAGCGTGAACTCCCCGAGCGCGAGGTCTACCTCGAGCTCGAGGAGCCCGAGGCGGTGGCCGTGGCCATTGAAACGATGGCGATCCGCGGGGCCCCGGCGATCGGCTGCGCTGCGGCACTCGGGATCGCGCTGGCAGCCATGCGCTCGGAGGCCGCGACCCCCGAGGATCTCATAGCCGAACTCGAGCGGCACTTCGATCGCTTCGTCCGCACGCGGCCGACCGCCGTCAACCTGTTCTTTGCACTCTCGGAAATGCGCAAGGAGGCCGAGCGCTTTGTTGCAACCGCGTCTGCCGACGCCACGGTGCTTCGTCGGCGGCTGCTGGAGCGGGCGCAGGCATTGCTGCGAGAAGATGTCGCGAGTTGTCGCCGCATCGGGGAGCACGGCGCCTCGTTGATTCCGGCCGGGTCGAAGGTGCTCACCCACTGCAACGCGGGAGCGCTTGCGACCGCGGGCTTCGGTACGGCGCTCGGTGTGGTGCGCGCCGCCGCCGCTCGGTTTGGAAACATCGAGGTGCTGGCAAACGAAACCCGTCCCCTGTTGCAGGGAGCCAGGTTGACTGCCTGGGAACTCGAGCGCGACAAGATTCCGGTGAGCGTCCTGACCGACGGCATGGCCGCAGACCTGATGCGCCGCGGGAAGGTCGACCTCGTGATCGTGGGCGCCGACCGCATCGCGAGCAACGGGGACGTTGCGAATAAGATCGGGACGTATTCGCTGGCGGTCCTGGCGCGAGCCCACGGCCTTCCCTTCTACGTCGCCGCACCGCTCGCAAGCGTCGATTTCGGGACCGCCTCGGGTGACAGCATTCCGATCGAGGAGCGCGATCCCAGCGAGATCACGAGACAGGGCGAGCGCCGACTGGTTCCCAGGGGAGTGCCCGCCCTGAACCCGGCCTTCGACGTTACGCAGGCTTCGCTGATCGACGCGATCATCACCGAAGCCGGGATTGCGCGCCCGCCGTTTACGGAGAGCCTCCGCGCGCAGGCTTCACAGCGCGACTAGTCGAGATCGGGCGCCGGTTCCCGCCCCTGCTGGCGAGCGGGCCGCGGACGTTCTAACTCTCGGTCCGGCGGGCGCACAGCCCGCCAGGCGGGTGGTGCGTGGCGGTCTAGTGTTTTGGGAGGAGACGAGATGGGTGACAGTGCCAGCAGTTTCGTGGGCGGCGAGAAGATCTGGCTCGATGGTGAGTTCATCGATTGGGACGCCGCGCGGGTGCATGTCCTCACGCACACGCTCCACTACGGCCTCGGCGTCTTCGAGGGGATCCGCGCCTACCAGACGGTGGACGGGCGCTCCGCGATCTTCCGGCTGCGCGAGCACGTGCAACGTCTCTACGACTCCGCGCACATCAACCGCCTCGAAATTCCCTACGAACGCGCAGTGATCACCGAAGCGATTGCGGCTTCGCTTCGGGAGAACCATCTCGACGAGGGCTATGTGCGCCCCCTCGTCTTTCTCGGCGATGGCGCGATGGGGCTCAACCCCGCCAACAACCCGGTGCGCGTGGCGGTGATCGCCTGGGCCTGGGGAAAATATCTGGGCGAAGAGGGGATGGAGCGCGGCATTCGCGCGCGGGTCTCGAGCTTTTCCCGGCACCACGTCAACTCGAAGATGACCTTGGGGAAGACCTGCGGCGACTACGTGAACTCGATTCTCGCGAAGCGCGACGCACTCCTCGATGGCTTCGACGAAGCGATCATGCTCGACCCCCACGGCCTGGTCTCCGAGGCGACCGGGGAGAACCTCTTCCTGGTGCGCGGCGGCATCTTGAGGACCCCGTCGATCCACTCGGTTCTCGATGGCATCACACGTAATACCGTGATCAAACTGGCCCGGGATCGCGGTCTCGAAGTGGTCGAGGATGCCATCACGCGCGACGAACTCTACGTGAGCGACGAGGTCTTCCTCACCGGGACGGCCGCGGAGGTCACGCCGATCCGCGAGATCGACCACCGCATGATCGGCAGTGGGCGGCGGGGCCCGGTCACCGAGATGCTGCAGCGGGCCTACTTCGAAGCGGTCAGCGGACGCGACCCGAACGAAGCGGACTGGCTTCACTACGTCTGAATTCGAAACCCGGGAGAAGCCTGGAGATGGAATTCGAGAACCGCAACGATCTCCCCACGCCCGCGCTCGTGCTCGACGTCGAAGCGCTCGACGCGAACCTCGCCGCGATGAGCGAGGTGCTTCCGGGCGATCGGCTCCGTCCCCACGTGAAGGCACACAAGTGCACGCGCATCGCCGCCCTCCAGGCGGTCCGGGGGCATCGCGGCTTTACCTGCGCCACCGCTCGCGAGGTGATCGGGATGGCAAAAGCATCCCTCGGCGACGATCTGCTGCTGGCGAACGAAATCGTCGACCCGAGGCGGCTCGACGCACTCGCGTCGCTCGACGCGCGGGTCACTGTCGCCGTCGACTCCGTCGAGACCATTGAGGCCGCGGCGACGGCGGGCATCGCCGAGGTCCTGATCGATATCGACGTCGGGTTGCCGCGCTGCGGCTGCGCTGTAGCCGAGGCGGGAGCCCTGGCCGACCGAGCCCGGCAGCGTGGCCTCAGCGTGCGCGGTGTGATGGGCTACGAGGGACACGTCGTGGGACTCGAAGACCGGGTGAAGCGCTCGGAAGGTTGTGCCACGGCGATGCAGATCCTCGCGCGCGCGCACGCCGACGTCGGCGGCGATGTGATCTCGGCGGGCGGCACCGGCACCTTCGATTGCAATTCGCTGGCGACCGAAATCCAGGCGGGTTCCTACGCGGTGATGGACACCGCCTACGCGAAGCAGGGTCTCCCCTTCCGTCAGGCGATTGCCATCGAAGCCACCGTGATCTCGGTATCCAAGCGCCATGCTGTCTGCGACGCGGGCCTGAAGACCCTCGGAATGGATCACGGTGATCCGCGGATCCCGGGAGCGACGGTCTGGTATTGCTCAGACGAGCACACCTGCTTCGCCGCCGATCCGATGCCGAAAGTCGGCAACCGCGTGCGACTCCTGCCGGCGCACTGCGATCCCACCATGGCGTACCACGAACGCGTCTTTTGTCTCGAAGGGGAGCGCGTGGTCGACGTGCTCGAGATCGACTTGCGCGGTTGGTAGAGCCTTTCGAACCCGGCTACTGGCCGCGCGTGGGGATCTCGATGCGCGGCTCCTTGCGGTCCGGTCGGTAGAGGATCACGGTGTGGCCCACCAATCCGCAGAGTGCGGCTCCCACTGCCTGGGCCAGCTTGGCAGCGGTGGCGCGCTTGTCCTCGGGTTGTCGCAGCCGCACCTTGATCAACTCGTGGTCGCCAAGCGCCACGTCGATCGCGCCGATCACGCCGGCGGTAACGCCGGCCTCGACGTCATACCGGCACGGGCGGAGGGCTTACCCGGCCACCGCCATGGCGATCAACGCCGCCAGCAGCGCCAGCGGCACGATAATAAGCAGGCCGCGCAGCAGGCGACCCTTCAGGTAGGACCAATCCATAGTTACCCCCTCCAGTGGGTTCGACTATAGACCGGCGTTGACGCTTCCTTCATGAGGCGAACGTA
>CAJXIC010000138.1 GCA_913054385.1 uncultured Pseudomonadota bacterium | reverse complement strand
TTCGGAATTCTCGTGGTGCTCGGCGTCGTCTTCACCGCCGGCTACCCCGATCTGCGACCCGGTCGCACGACCTCGCTGCTCGCGGGCGGCGTGTCGGGCCTGATGGGGACGATCTCATCGATCGGAGGTCCCCCGATGGCGCTGCTCTACCAGTCCTCCGGCGCCGCTCGCCTGCGCGGAACGCTCGCCGGCTTCTTCATCTTCGGAACCATCGTGTCGGTCGCCGTGCTGGCGGCGATCGGGCGCTTCGGCTGGCTCGAGGTGCAGCTCGCGCTGCTCCTGTGCCCGGCCATGGCGCTCGGTTTCGCGCTCGCGGGCCCGTTCCGCGCGCGGGTCTCCGACGACGCGATCCGTCCGCTCGTCATCGGGCTTTCGCTGGTGGCGGCGGCGGTCGTTCTCGTGCGTGCCATCGTGGCCTAGACCTCGGCTATCTTTCGGACGCTTGGCACTACGCCGGCACAACCGGAGGATCGTCTTGGAACTCGTGCATCTCGTGATCTTGGTCGCATTGATCGAATACGTCTTCTTTGGCCTGAAATCCGGACAGGCTCGGGGGAAGGCAGGCCTCACCGCGCCGGCCATGACCGGCGACCCGGTCTTCGAGCGAAGCGTTCGGGTGCACCAGAACACCCTCGAACAGCTGATCGTGTTTCTGCCGGCAATCTGGATTTTTGCTGCGACGGTCGACGCGCTGGCGGCCGCGATTCTCGGAGTCGTCTTCATCGTCGGTCGCTTCCTCTACTGGAAGGGCTACGTCGAAGATCCCGCGAAGCGGGGCACCGGCTTCCTGGTCGGCTTCGTCGCGAACGCCATCCTGGTGCTCGGCGCGATCGTGGGCTCGCTCTTCGCCCTGGCGGCTTGAGGGCGCCTTTCGATGTCAGACGTAGAGAAGTCGATCCTCGACGTGCTGCGCCCCGAGATTCGCAGTCGGGGCGACGGCCGGGTCGAAATTCGCTTTCCCGTGCAGGACCGCACCAAAATTCCGGGCGGTCAGGTCCAGGGCGGCATCGTCTCTTCGATGCTCGACATGGCGATGGCCTTCGCCGAAGAGGGGAAACTTTCGACGGCTTCGCTGCACGTCGACCTTCTGCGCCCGGCGAAGGGGGCCTACCTCGACGTCAAGGGTTGGGTGGTGCAGCGAGGTCGCCGCATCATCTTCGCCGAGGCCGAAATGCGCGACGACCAGGGGCGGATGGTGGCGCGCGGCCGACAGACCGCCGTACCGCTCGCTTGAACACCATTTACAACCAGGAAAAAAAGGGGACAGCATGGCAGCAAAGCAAAAGAGAGGGTTGATGATCGTCGGGCTGGTTCTGATGGGGGCGGCGATCTTCTCCTACGTGGCAACACTCGACGAATCCGACCCCGAAGCGCTGCCTGTGGCCGAGGGGTCGTGGGGCGCCGAGGGCGCCGAAAGCGAATAGCGCCCGCGCGCGCGGCGGCCCACCTCACGGGAACGCATCGACATCCGAAAACTGAAGGGAGGCGACGTGCACTTCGCAATCAATCTCGTGGTCTCGGCGGTTCTGATCAGCTTCGCCTCCTGGC
This sequence comes from uncultured Pseudomonadota bacterium, assembly GCA_913054385.1. GTDB lineage: Bacteria > Myxococcota_A > UBA9160 > UBA9160 > UBA4427 > JAYGCV01. Next base: position 4,600 of record CAJXIC010000138.1, on the reverse strand, counting down.
TCTCGGGGCGTTATCCCACCCACGCCGGCTTCTTCGTGGCGCTGCCCATTGCTTCGATGCTGGTGCTGCCGCTTTCGTTTCTCGAGCACGGCAATGCCGAGAATTCTTTCGTGATGGCGAAGAGCATCTTCGTCGCCATTCCGGTGAGCCTCTGCTTCTTCCTCCCCTTCTTTTTCGTCGAGCGCGTGGGCTTTTCCTTCTGGGGCGCCTACGCCGCCGGGGTGGCGTTGTTGCCGCTCGGCTATCTCGCACACCGCGCCGTGGTGCGGGCGTTCTTCTGAGCGCTGCAGCACCGGCCGATGAGGCACGCGTGCTCGTTGTGGGAACCAGTTGCAGCGGCAAGTCGACCTTCGCCAGTCGGCTCGCGAAGTCGAGAGCGCTCGCGCGCTTCGCCACGCGCCCCACCCGGAGAGCGCCTAGGGACGGAAGCCGCGCGCCTTCGGACCCCGGGTCTCGTTCTGCACCACGGCGAAGGCGCGCCGGGCGAAGTCGACGAGCAGCGGGCGGGTCTCGCGGGGATCGACAATTTCTTCGACCGCGAAGGATTCGGCGGTGAGGATCGGATCGCGCAGACTCTCCAGCTGTTCTTCGAGCTGCCGCCGGAGGGCGTCGGGGTCGGGCGCCGCGGCAATCTTGCGCTTGTAGGCGGCTTCGACGCCGCCCTCGATCGGCAGCGAGCCCCACTCCCCGGAAGGCCAGGCGTAGCGCGGGCTCGAGCGCGTGTGGTTCACGTGTCCGGCGCCGGCGACGCCGAAAGCCTTGCGCACGATGATCGAGCACCAGGGCGTCGTCGCCTGGTAGACCGCGGCCAGCGCGCGCACGCCCTTGCGGATCGTGCCCCGCTTCTCGGCTTCGACGCCCACCGCAAAGCCAGGGTTGTCGACGAAGTTCACCAACGGCAGCCGGAAGGTGTCGCAGAAGTCGATGAAGCGGGTCATCTTTTCCGAGGCGTCGGCATCGATCGAGCCGGCGGCGAAGCGCGGGTCGTTGGCCATCACGCCCACGGCGATGCCGTCGACGCGCGCCAGGCCCGTCATCAACGGGCGTCCGAAGTAGCGGCCCATCTCGAAGAACGAATCGCGGTCGACGACATACGCCACGAGTTTCCGGGTGTCGTAAACCTTGCGCCGGTCTCGTGGAATGATCGAGAGCAGCGCTTCCTCGCGGCGCTCGGGGTCGTCGGTGGCATCGATCCGCGGTGGTACCTCGTAGACCGACGAAGGGAGATAGGAGAGGAACTGGCGGATCTGCGCGAAGGCCTCGTCCTCGCTCCCCACATCGTTGTCGACCGCGCCGCTGCCCCGCGCGTGGATCCTCGATCCCCCAAGTTCTTCCTTCCCAACCTCCCGGCCGAAGGCGCGGTAGACCACCGGCGGGCCGGCCACGAAGAGTTGGCTGATGCCCCGCACCATCACCGAAAAATGCGAAGCGGCAACGCGGGCCGCCCCCAGCCCCGCGACCGGGCCGAGCGCCGCGGCCACCACCGGCACCTGCGACAGCAGCGCCACCGAAACATCCCACTCGGGGTTGTAGGGGACGTAGGAGCGCTTGATCTCGGTATTCGTCTTGACGCTGCCGCCGCCGCCGGTGCCGTCCACCAGGCGAACCACGGGAACGCGCTGCTCCAGTGCGCTGCGCTCGCTCCAGCCCATCTTGTTTCCCACCGCGCCGTCGGCTGCACCGCCGCGCACGCTGAAATCGTCGGCGCCGATGATCACCGGACGGCCGTCCACCTGGCCGCGGCCGGTCACGAAATTAGAGGGCGTAAAACTCTTGATCGAGCCGTCATCAAAGTATTCGACGCGGCTCGCGATACTGCCGATCTCGCGGAACGACCCGTCATCGAGCATGCGATCGATGCGCTCGCGAACCGGCAGGCGACCGGCGGCTTTGTGTCGTGCGACACGTTCCTCGCCACCCATCTGCTTCGCCCGTTCGCGGCGTCGTTCGATCTCGTCGAGTTCGGGTTGCCAACTCACGGGGTCGAGGCTATCGCAACCCGCAGTTGGGGGCTTTGCCCGAAGCGGTCGGCGAGTTCGAGAAAGGCGCTGTGGTAGGCTGCCCCCAACAAAATAGGTTCGCCAACGCTCTGCCACCCCGGCCGCGTGGGCCGGAGCCTTCGAAGGAAATCGACGACCATGGCGAGAAGAGCGCTCATTGGGATCGGTGTTCTCGGGATGTTCCTGGCTTTCGGCTGCGCAGGCCTGGGCGGGCCCGGTGAAGACAACGGTGCGCTGGGAGACGGTTTCACCAACTACGCGGCACCGCGGGCCCAGTACACGATGGACAGTGAACTCTGTTGGCAGGGCATCGGACCGGGGCAGGGTGCCTCACCCGACGAAGCGTATGCAAAGTGCATGACGGCGAAGGGCTGGAGCGCGCAGCCGGGTGTCCCGCTCGAAACTTCCTCGGACTGATTGCCAGCATGGCGCGTGCAGAAGACGACGAAGGTTGGCGACTCACGGGACACCTGCTGGAGAAGGAGAGCGGCCGTCCGCTGCCGGGGCTCCTGGTGTCGGCCTTCGACAAAGATCTCTTTGCCGACGACCCACTCGGCATGGCGGTGTCAGATCGCGAAGGGCGCTTCGAGATTCGTTACACCACCGAACAGTTTCGCGACCTCTTCGAGTCTTCTCCGGATCTCTACCTCAAGGTCTACAACGCCTCCGGAGAGCGTGAAATCTTCTCGACCCGCGAGCGCGTGCGGAGCAACGCTGAACGCCACGAAAAATTCCAGCTGAGGATCCCTGCCGCGAACCTTGAGGGAACTTCAGAATCATGACCGAGGCCGGCAAGGACACCTCCCTGGGCCACGGCCCGACGGGTTCCAACGCTTCGTTCCGTGGTTGGTTGATGGTGGCGGTGTGCTTCGGCACGCAGTTCATGGTCTCGGGCTGCATTTTCTACGCCTTTTCGGTGTGCCTGATCGATCTCGCTGACGAATTCAGCGGCGGCGAACGCGCTCCGGTGATGTTGCTGCAGGTGGCGGGCTGCGTGGCCACGGCGTTCCTCGCGCCCTTCATCGGCCGGGCGGTGGGAAAAAACTGGACGCGCCCGCTGATGACACTCGGCGCGGTCGCGATGGGGCTGGGGCTTCTGGGCATCGCCCACGCGCAATCGCTTTGGCAGTTGGCGGCGCTCTTCGCGACGCTCGTGGCCTTTGGCGGTGCCACGCTGTCGGGTGTAGGACCGGCCACCGTCGTCGTCAACTGGTTCGACCGCAAACGCGCCATGGCTCTCGGAATCTCGCAGCTCGGCGCGTCGCTCGGCGGCTTCGTGATGGCGCCCATCCTGGGCTTTCTCGTGGCCGAGGACGGTTGGCGCGCCACCTACGAAACCCTGGCGATGGCGTGCTTCGTCGCGGCCCCGGTGATCGGTTTTCTGTTGGTGGGGCGTCCGGAAGATCGAGGGCAGGGCCCCGATGGCGGGCCTCCGCGCAGCGCAGCCGGAGGGGGGGCTTCGGCGTCTCCGGCCTTCAGCACGCGTGAGGCCCTGCGCAACCCGAACCTCTGGTTCATCGCAATGGCCACCGGGATTTCCTTCATGGCGACGACCGGGCTGCTGAACAACATCGTGGCCTTCGGCAGCGATCGAAACTTCGGTGTGTCGGAAGCTGCGTGGTTGGCATCGCTCTGTGCTCTGGGTGCCGCCATCGGCAAGATTCTCTTTGGTGGCCTCAGCGATCGCATCGGCCCAGCGAAGGCCTTTATCGCGACACTCGTCACCCAGGCCGTGGGTTTCTCGGTGCTCTGCCTGGTGGATGGCTTTACGCCGACCCTGGCGGTGGCCCTCTTCGCCGGGATCGGGATCGGGGGCACGTTGCCGCTTTCTACGGCGCTGCTGGCCCGGGTCTTTGGTCGCGAGGCCTTTGGCCCCGTGGTGGGCCTGCTCTGGCCCATCGCGATCCCGCTTCAACTCATCGGTCCGATCTTCGCGGCGTCTGTCTTTGATTTAACCGGGAGCTACGAGCCGGCCTTCTGGGCGCTGGCCGCCTCGCTGATGGTGGCGGTGGCGTTGATTCGTGCGGTGCGCGTCCCGGAGATCGAGCCGGGCACCGCTGCGAGCGCGCCTGCCTGATCGCTGGTGCAACCGTTTGCTCCGGGGGCGTCGGGGTGGAGGGACCGCTGCCTACGTGGTGGCGTGTTCGCGCAGGCTCTTGTTTACGATCTCGTCGAGTTTCGACGAGAAGAGGGAGCGCTTCCTATCCGACATTGCCGGTGGACCGCCCGAGAGGCTGCCGGTCTCGCGCAGTTCCTGCTTCAGTTCTCGAATCGCGAGCTGACCGCCGATCGAGTTTTCGTCGAAGACGCGGCCCGTGTTCCCCAGAACGAAAGCCCCGAGTTGGAGACAGCGTGCGGCCAGGGGGATGTCCCCGGTCACCACCACGTCTCCCGGACGGGTGTGGTCGACGATCCAGTCGTCGGCAACGTCGAGCCCCTTTTCGACCACCACCAACTCGACGCCGAAACCCTGGGGAACGAAGCAGCGCGAGTTGGCAACGAGCACGACGGGCACCCCGTAGCGTGTCGCCACCACGTAGATTTCATCCTTGACCGGACAGGCGTCCGCATCCACGAGGATCTCGATCACCGGTGCTCCT
>CAJXIC010000137.1 GCA_913054385.1 uncultured Pseudomonadota bacterium | reverse complement strand
CCGGCGGCCTCGGCCGGCATCCCGGGCGAGACCTCGCTCACGAGGATCGTCGCCGGTACGACACCGAGAGCCGCAAGGTCGCGACCCGGGCTCACCGAAACGTCGAGTTCTTCCGCCTGCTGCCCGCGCACCACGCGCAGCACCGCAGCGGAGCGGTCCTGCTCCCAGGCAGTCGCCATGCCCGCGCGCAGCCCCTCCCAGTCTTCGACCGCTACGCCATCGACCTGGATCACACGATCGCCCGAGCGCAGGCCGCTTCGCCCGGCTTCCGAAGCCAGATCAAGGACCCCCACCAGCGCCGGCAACCGGCGGTGGGAGACACCGATCCACCCTACCTCCACTTCGCCGCCAAAGGCGTCCATGCCGGGGCGTGCCTCACGCTCGAAACTCCGAAGGGAGAGCACGCCGTCGTGCTCCACCTCGACTTCGACGGGCCCGCTCAAAGCTTCCGCGACGACCTTTTGAAATTCGAACCACCAGCGAACCGGCACCCCATCCACGGCCACGATCCGGTCCCCCGCCTCGAGGCCCCCGAGTGCCGCCGGCGAACCCGCCTCGACATGCCCCACCACCGCGCTCGGCTGGGGCAAGCCCCAGGCGAACACCCCCATGAAGATCACGACCGGCAGCAGCAGATTCATCACCGGCCCGGCGAAACAGATCCCCAACTTCTGCCACAGCGGCTTGTGGTTCAGGTACTCGTCCGGGCGCGCATCGGACACGTCGGGCTCATCCTGCCCTTCGTGGAGTTCCTCGCCGAGCATCTTCACGTAGCCACCGAGCGGGATCCAACCGACCTTGTACTCGGTATCGCCGCTCACCCAGCGCAGCCGAAGACGTCCGAACCCGATCGGCGCACCGAAACCGAGGGAAAACGTCAGTACGCGTACGCCAAAACTCTTTGCCGCCATGAAGTGGCCGAGTTCGTGGACGAAGATCAGGATGCCGAGCATCGGGACGAAGGCCACGACATAGGGGATGAAATCAAGCAGCGGCTGGAACGGATTCACACGGCCCCCGAAGCGCTCTGCACAGTGTGGCTGTCCAGGATCTCGCGGGTCCGGGCGCGCGCCCAGGCGTCAGCGGCCTCGACCTCTTCGAGGGTCGTCACCACCGCGTGGGGTCTCCACTCGGCGTGCTCGCGCAGCACGCGCGCGTTGGCCTCCGCGATGGCCGCGAAGGGAATGGCCCCTTCGAGAAAGAGTGCCACGCTGATCTCGTTGGCGGCGTTCAGAACCGCCGGCGCCTCCTCGCTCCCGGCGAGCGCCTCGTAGGCGAGCCCGAGGCACGGGAACCGCTCGTGGTCGGGCGCGGAAAAATCGAGCCGGGAAAGTTCGGCGAGGTCGAGGCTTGGCAGATCGAGGGGCAGACGTGCGGGGTACGCCAGCGCCACGGCGATCGGCACCCGCATGTCGGGCAGCCCGAGTTGTGCCAGCACCGAGCGATCAATGGTCTCGACCATCGAATGCACGATCGACTGCGGGTGCACCAGCACCTCGATGCGATCGGGATCGACATCGAAGAGCCAGCGCGCTTCGATCACCTCGAGACCCTTGTTCATCAAGGTCGCTGAATCGACGCTGATCTTCGGGCCCATATCCCAGTTCGGGTGGTCCAGGGCCTCCTCGATGCTCGCGCCCGCCATGCGCTCGGCGCTCCAGGTCCGAAAGGGGCCGCCCGAAGCGGTCAGGATCAGTCGAGCGATCTCACAGGCCTTCACCCCGGAAAGGGCCTGGAAGATCGCGCTGTGTTCGCTGTCCACCGGGATCAGTGCCACACCCGCCTTCTCGACCTCTCGGCGAATCAAGGCGCCCGCCATCACCATCACTTCTTTGTTGGCGAGCGCCACGGAGCGCCCCGCGCGAATCGCCGCCAGCGTGGGCGCGAGCCCCACGGCTCCCACCAGACCGGCAACGACCAGGTCCGCGGGATGGCTGGCGACTTCGAGGAGTCCGGCCGCTCCGACCTCGATGGCCACCGCGTCGCCGACACGGCCGCGGAGTTCCTCGGCTCCGGCCTCGTCGGCCACCGAAACGCGCTCGGGCCGAAATTGCTCCACCTGTTCGGCGAGCTTCTCGACCTGCCGGCCGGCGGCCAGGGCCACCACCCGGAAACGCTCGGGAAACCCTGCGATCACCTCGAGCGTCTGGCAGCCAATGCTGCCCGTGCTCCCGAGGATCGTGACGCGCTTCACCGGCCGCCCCCGAGGCCGCTTCCAGGACTGCGGACCTGGGCGCTGGTCAGGCCATAGCGCCGCTCACGCGTCTGGTATTCGAGGATCGCGCTGACCAGATGGGACTTGCGGAAGTCCGGCCACATCAGGTCCGAGGTGTAGATCTCCGTGTAGGCAATCTGCCAGAGCAGAAAATTCGAGATCCGGGACTCCGCGCCGGTGCGGATCAATAGATCGGGATCGCGCAGATCCCCCGCGTAGAGGTAGGAAGCGAAGGTCTTCTCGTCGAGTCGCTCGGGATCGATGGCGCCCAACTCGGCGTCGCGCAGCAGCGCCCTCGCCGCGTCGACGATTTCCGTGCGACCGCCGTAGGAAAGGGCAAAGACCAGGGTCATTCCGCGGTTCTCGCGCGTTCGTTCGACCGCCCCCTCGACCGCGCGGCGCGTACTCTTTGGCAGTCGGTCCAAGCGCCCGATGGCACGCACGCGGGTCCCCCGCGAAGCCACTTCGTCGATCTCGCTCTCGAGGTACTGCTCGAGAAACCCCATCAAGGCGTTCACTTCGCCCTTCGGCCGGTTCCAGTTCTCCATCGAGAAGGCGTAGAGAGTCAGGGTCCCGATGCCGATCTCGTCTGCGGCGCGCACCACCGAGCGAACCGATTCGAGTCCCTCGCGGTGCCCCTCGTTGCGCTCGAGCCCGCGGGCTTCGGCCCAGCGCCCATTGCCATCCATGATGATCGCAATGTGCTCGGGAAGCCGGTCGTGGGGCAGGAGCGGTGCATCCATCGCTAGACCTCGAGCACCTGGACCTCCTTCTCGGAAGTCATGCTGTCGATGCGCCCAACGAACTCGTCGGTGAGATCCTGAATCTTCTTCTCGGCCCGGCGGCGGTCATCCGCGGGGATGTCTCCCGAATTATCCATCTCCTTCAGGAGGGAGAGCGCCTCGCGCCGGGCGTCGCGCACGCCGACTTTGTGCTCTTCGGCCATCTTCTTGACCTGTTTCACCAGGTCGCGGCGACGCTCCTCTGTCAGCGGCGGAATCGAGATGCGGATCAACTTGCCGTCGCTCGCCGGGCTGAGCCCGGTGGCCGAAGTCTGGATCGCGCGCTCGATGGGAGTGATCGCAGACTTGTCGTAGGGGTTTATGACAATCAGCCTCGCGTCGGGTGCCGTGAGGTTCGCAAGCTGATTGAGGGGGGTCGCCGTTCCGAAATAGTCGACCTTCAGGCCCTCGAGGAGCGCGGTGCTCGCGCGTCCCGTGCGGATTTTCTGCAGGTCCCGGCGGAAGCTGGCGATCGATTTCTCCATCGCATCAGAGGCTTCCTCGATCACAATTCCGGCTTCTTCGTCGGCCATACTCTCTCCGGAACGGGTGCTTCGGGGCCCCGATCAGCCCTTCGCGGTCGCGTTCGAAACGGTGGTCCCGATGCGTTCACCGCAGACCACCTTCAGGATGTTTCCCGGTACGTTCAGGTCGAAGACCACGATCGGCAGATCGTTCTCGCGACACAGGGCGATCGCCGCCTGGTCCATGAAATGCAGGTTCTCACGGATGGCGGTCTCGAAGGTCAGCTCGTCGAAGCGCCGCGCCCCCGGGTTCTGCACCGGATCGGAGTCGTAGACACCGTCGACCTTGGTGGCCTTCAGCACGATGTCGGCGTGGATCTCGGCCGCTCGGAGGGCGGCGGCGGTATCGGTGCTGAAATAGGGATTGCCGGTGCCCCCCCCGAAGATCACGATGCGGCCCTTTTCGAGGTGCCGGACGGCACGCCTGCGAATGTAAGGCTCGGCAACCTCGGCGATATCGAGAGCGGTCTGCACCCGCGTCGGGATGTCACGCTTCTCGAGGGCGTCCTGCAGCGCCATCGCATTGATCACGCTCGCGAGCATCCCCATGTAGTCGGCGTTCGAGCGGTCCATGCCCTGGCTCGCCGCCGTGATCCCACGGATCACGTTGCCGCCGCCGATCACGATGCTCACTTGCACACCGAGCGCGTGGACCTGCTGGACCTCCCCGGCGATCTCGGAGAGCACCGCGGGGTGGATACCCGTGCTCTGGTCCCCGGCGAGCATTTCGCCGGAGAGCTTCAGGAGCACCCGCTGATAGAGGGGCTTCACTCGTCCTCGCTCGAAGCCTCGCCCACCTTGAAGCGGACGAAACCCTCGATCGATGCCCCTTCCGTGAGCAGGTCGCCCACGGCGCGATCCGGATCCTTCACGAAGGGCTGCTCGACCAGGCAGAACTCCTGGAAGAACTTGCCCATGCGCCCCTCGACGATGCGAGCGATCACGTTCTCGGGCTTGCCGGTCTGGGCCGCCTGCCGACCGAGCAGTTCGCGTTCCTTCTCGACCAATGCCACGTCGACGCCATCACGATCGACAGCGATGGGGGTGGGGTCCGTCGCGGCCACGTGCATGGCGATGTCCTTCGCGAGCGCGTCCGCGCCCGTGCCGGCGTTCCCAATGGCCACGATCACGCCGAGCTTGCCCCCGGCGTGGATGTAGCCGCCGGTGATCCCGGAAGCGACTTCGAGCCTTCCGACGCGCTTGAGCACGATGTTCTCACCCACCTTCGAGGCCACGGCACCGACGCGATCCTCGATGCTGCCGTCGCCCAGCTTCGCCGCAAGGGCTTCTGCCACGCTCGACACGCCCGGGGTGGAGGCCACCGCTTCCGCGATTTCGGCCGCCGCCGCCTGGAACTCGTCCGTCTTGGCAACGAAATCGGTTTCGGAACCCAGTTCGATGACCGCCGCGAAGGAACCCCCGAGCGCCATGCCGATGATGCCCTCGCTGGTGGCGCGCCCGGAACGCTTTCCGGCCTTGGCAAGCCCGCGCTCGCGCAACAACTCAATCGCCTTGCCGCCGTCGCCGTCGGCGTCGGCCAACGCGCGCTTGCAGTCCATCATGCCGGCGCCGGTCTGGTCCCTAAGCATCTTTACGGCGCTCGCTGTGATCTCGGCCACGAGAAGTCTCCTATCGCTTTCGCCGGGCGGCTCAGCTCTCGCCGTCCGTGGGGGTCGCCGCGTCTTCTTTGGCTGCGGGAGCCGCTGCGGCTTCTGCGGCTTCGGGGGCCGCTGCGGCTTCTGCGGCTTCGGGGGCCGCTGCGGCCGGGGCCGCCTCCCTCACGTCCGTACGTCCGCCGGCGCTCTGGGTGCGCCCGCTCGTCACGCCCTGCTGGCTGCGACTGCGACGCGGCGCCTGCTTGATCTCCACGACGCGTCGTCCGATGCCGGGTCCGGCCACCGGTTGCGCGTGCGTCTCGGACTGGATTCGCTCGTTGTGGATGCGCGCGCCCTCGATGCAGGCGTCTGCCACCAGTCGGCAATACAGATCGACCGCCCGGATCGCATCGTCGTTCGCCGGAACCACGAAGTCGATGCCATCCGGATTACAGTTGCTATCGACCATGGCAACGATCGGTATCCCGAGCCGCCGCGCCTCGCTCACCGCGATCTGCTCCTTGGAAACGTCGATCACGAACAAGGCCGAAGGAAGCCGCCCCATTTCGCGGATGCCGTGCAGCGACTTGCGGTACTTCTCGCCCAGGCGGGTCAGGCGGGACAGCTCTTTCTTCGAGAACTCGGCTTTTCGCTCTTCGTCACCAAGGGTCTCGAGGATCGTCTTGTAACGGTCAATCGACTTCTTGACCGTCTTCCAGTTGGTGAGCATTCCGCCGAGCCAGCGATTGTTCACGTAGTACTGCTCAGCACGCCGCGCCTCGGTCTCGACGCTCGTTGCCGATTGCCGCTTCGTGCCGACAAAGAGCACACTGCCGCCTTCGGCGCAGATCTCGCGGAGGAACTCGAGGGCCTCCGCAAACATCGTGAATGTCTGGTCGAGGTCGATGATGTGGGTGCCGTTGCGCTGGCCGAAGATGAAAGGCTTCATCTTCGGATTCCAGCGCTGGGTCTGGTGGCCAAAGTGCGCACCGGCCTCCAGCAAGCTGCGCACGGAGAGCTCGGCTGCCTCGCGCTCGAGTTCGGCCGCGGTGGAGGACT
>CAJXIC010000136.1 GCA_913054385.1 uncultured Pseudomonadota bacterium | reverse complement strand
ACAGCGCTGCGCAGCGCACGCGCAACCGGCACTCCGAAGGCGGGGTGCTAGCATCCCCCTCGGGGTGCGCCGGTGCAGCGCGGGGGTGGCCACCATTGGGCGTGACGAGAACCGTTGGCGCGAACCCGAAGGCACCGCACCGCACCCGCGTGCTGATGGCGAGCCCGCTGCCGCCGCCCCTCGGCGGTATCTCGGCCTGGACCGAGCGGATCCTGGCATCGCCGCTCGCCGAGCGTGTTGAGATCGAGGTCTTCGACACCGCGCCCCCGGAGAAGACCGACGTCTCGGGCGCGAGCCGCTTCCGCTTCGACCGCGCGTGGACGTCGCTCGCGATGCTTGCGCGCTTTCGCCGGGCCCTGCGTCGCTTCAAACCCGATGTCGTGCACGTCAACACCTCTTACCACTGGGCGATGCTGCGCGACGGCCTCTTCGTGCGTCTCGCCGAACGCCGCGGCATCCCCGCCGCCCTGCACTTTCGCGGCGGCGACTTCCCCGAGAGCGTTGCGGCGGCGCCGGCCCCGGTGCGCCGCTGGATTCGCGGAACCCTGCGCCGGGCTAGCGCGTTGATCGCGCTGACCGATCACACGCGAAAGTTTCTCGGGACGTGCACCGACACCGAGCGCGTCCACGTGCTGCCGAACTTCGTCGACGTCGAGCGCTTTCGCGCTCCCGATCGCAGCGCGCGTTCGAACGAGAAGGTCGAAGTTCTCTACGTCGGTTGGATTCTCCCGGCGAAGGGCGTGCGCGAGCTTCTCGAGGCCACCCTGGCGATCCCGCCGCTGCGGCTCACGCTGATCGGTCACGTCGAAGTCGAATTCAGACGCGAGCTCGAAGCGACCATCGGGCAACTCGGCGACCGCGTGACCTTTCTCGACCCGCGACCACCCGACGAGTTGATCCCGCTCTACGAAAAGGCCGACATCTTCGCTTTGCCCAGCTGGCGCGAAGGTTTCCCCAACGTCATCGTCGAAGCCATGGCAGCCGGTCTTCCGATCGTCTCGACCCCCGTGGGCGCTATCGCGGACATCGTGCGCGACGGGACCGACGGGCTGTTGGTGGCGGCTCGGGACGGGGCGGCGCTGCAGAGAGCACTCGCTTCGCTCGTTTGCGACCCGGCTCGTCGGCGCTCTCTCGGGGCCGCGGGCCGCGAACGCGTCGAAGCCCTGTATGCCCGCGAGCAGGTGTTGGCGCAACTCGAGGCCTTCTGGCGCCGGCTGGCGGAGTCTGCCTGAAATGTGTGGCATCGCCGGAATCGTCTCGCCCGCAACGGGGCTCGATGGGAGCGAACTCGAACGCACACTCGCGCGCCTGGCCGAAGCTCTCGGCCATCGCGGGCCCGATGCCCGGGGCACGGCGGTGGCGGGTGGCATCGGCCTCGCCCACACCCGGCTCTCGATTCTCGATCTCTCGGAGCAGGGCGCCCAGCCCATGTGGTCACCGGACCGGAAGCAACTCGTCGCCTACAACGGAGAGGTCTACAACTTCAAAACGCTCCGGAGCGAACTCGAAGCCCACGGCGAAAGCTTCGTCGGCGGCAGCGACACCGAGGTGGTGCTGCGCCTGCTGGCGCGCGAGGGCGTTGCGGCGCTGGGCCGCCTCGACGGGATGTTCGCGCTCGCTCTCGTCGACCACGAGCGCGGCGAAGTCGTGCTGGCACGTGACCGTGCCGGGCAAAAACCCCTCTACTACGCAGCGCTCCCGGGCGGCGGTTTCACCTTCGCTTCGGAGCTGCGCGCCCTGCTCGGCGTTCCGGGCGTCGACCGGAGTGTCGACCCGGCCTCGCTCTCGCACCTGCTGAGCTTTGGATTCCTGCCGTCGCCCCACTCGCTGCGAAGCGGCGTCGTGCAACTGCGCCCGGGGGAGGCGGTCCGGCTGCGTTGCGGCGCCAGGCCCGAGCGCTGGCGCTTCGCGCCCGAGCCCGGCCCCCAGGCACCTCGCCTGGTCGGCAGCATCGACGAACTCTCCTACGAACTCGAAGAAATTCTCTCGCGCGCCGTGGCCGAACACCTCGTCTCCGATGTCCCGGTGGGGGTACTGCTTTCGGGCGGGGTCGATTCGTCGATCGTCGCGGCACTGGCCGCAAGGCACACTGGACGCATCCAGACTTTCTCGGTGGTCCACAGCGACCCCGCCTACGACGAACGCCACGCGGCCCGCGCCGTGGCCGAACACATCGGCAGCGAGCACTTCGAGGTCGAACTGTCCGCGGAGGGGCTCAGCGAGGACGAACTCGACACGCTGGTCGACCACCACGGAGACCCCTTCGCCGATTCGTCTTCGCTGGCGGTGCTGCGCCTCTCTCGTGAAATGCGACGCTTTGTAACGGTGGCGCTCTCGGGCGACGGTGCCGACGAAGTCTTTGCCGGGTATCCGCGCTTCACCGAGCTTCGCTGGCTCTCGATGTTGGCACGCATCCCAAGCGTCGCGTTGACTTCGGCCTCGAGCCTCACTACGGCGCTTGGCGGCTCGCGCCTGCGCCGCGTCGCGCGGGCGCTGCTGTGCGCCGCGATGCCCCGGCCGCGGCGAGCGGTGGCCTTCACCTCGCTCTTCTGGCCCGAGGAGCAGCGCGATCTCCTGCTGCCCGAATGGCTCCCCCCCGATCCGGGCGACGCTCTGGACCGACTCCTGGTCGCACGGGGCGCGAACCTCGAAGCCGATCCTATTTCGTCGGCGCATTGGCTCGAACAGCGGCTGATTCTTCCCGACGACATGCTCACGAAGGTCGATCGCATGTCGATGACGGCGGCTCTCGAAGTGCGCCCACCGCTCCTGGCAAATGACGTCCTCGATTTCGCGGCACGTCTGCCCTTCGAGGCGAAGCACGACGGGCGCACCGGAAAACTGGTGCTGCGTGCCGTGGCGCGCAGGCTGGTACCGCCGTGGATCGTCGACCGCCCAAAAATGGGTTTCGCAATTCCGCTCGAAAACCACGGCGGTCGGGTCCTGGACGAGGCCACGCGCTTTGCCCTCGAGTCGCAGGCTTCCCCGCTGCGCGCCTTCTTCCGGCCCGAAGCGCTCAAGGATCTCTCGGTTTCGCTGTCGCGCAGGGGCGAAGGAACGAAGCCTGAAGATTCGCCCTTCCGCCGCGTGCACCGTCGCTGGCTGTTGGCGCTGCTCGCGCGCAGCCTGGTACGCATGCCGACCTGAGCACGAAGCCAGGCCGCGCCGAACCCCACGCTTTGCCCCAACCGTGGGGATGCTAGAATCGCCTCCGGGGTGTGAGTGTGATGCCGAAGCATCTCGAAACGGTCGGGCAACCCATGCCCGACCCGTTGCAGGGAGCGAGCGGCGGATGAACCCGAGACCGGTGATCTGTTTCTCAAAGCAGCGGGACTACGAAATTCCGCTGCCCTTTCACCCCCCCGAGCGCTACCCGGAACTCGATTTTCTCGACGGCAGCACTACGCCGGAAAACGAGATCTACGCTGACCTGCGTCGCATGCTCGCCGCCCAGGGCTACGACCGGGAGCACTTCGGATCGGCTGCCTGGTCGCCGCTCTCGGATTTCGTGGCGCCGGCCGGGACGATCGTCCTCAAGCCGAACTTCGTGCGGCATTACAACGAGGATCCGGACGGCGTGCTCGAAACCGTCGTCACGCATCCCGCCGTGCTGCGCCCTCTGATCGACTACGCCTTGAAGGCAGTGGGGCCCGAGGGCCGGGTGATCATCGCCGACGCGCCCCAGTACGACTGCGATATCGAGGCCCTACTCGCGGCCAATCGCCTGCCCGAGTTGCTCACCTTCTACCGCGAAAGCGTCGGACGCGAGGTGGAGTTTCGCGATTTGCGCGTGCAATTTGGTCGCCACGACAACGGCGTGGTGCTCGAGCGGCGCGACCTTGTCGGCGATCCCGAGGGCTACGAAGCGGTCGATCTCGGCGACGCGAGCGAGTTTGCCCCGATGAACGACCGCAAACTTCACCTGCTACGCGGCGCAGACTACGACGAGGAAGTCACGATCCGGCACCACAGCAGTGGCCGCCACCAATACCTGGTCTCGCGCACGGTGCTCACCGCGGACCTGGTGATCAACGTCCCAAAGATCAAGACCCACAAGAAGAGCGGCGTCACGCTCTCGATGAAGAACCTGATCGGAATCAACGGCGACAAGAACTGGCTGCCGCACTACCGCTCTGGTTTCACAAAGGGAGGCGGCGACGAATTCCCGCGGCCCGACTTCTATTCGCTCTTCCGCCGTTTCGGCGCGGATCTGGCGCGGCAACTTCTGAAGCGGGGTCTCGGGGGGCCGATCTTCCGGCGAATTCGCGCGGCGGAAGAGTCGGTGGGGCTCGGACGCCGCGCACGCAATGGGAACTGGTTCGGCAACGACACCATTTGGCGGACCTGCCTCGACCTGAACAAGGTCTTCTACTTTGGTGACAAGACGGGAAAGCTCTCGAAGACCCCCGGCCGGCGCGTCCTGAATGTCTACGACGGAATCATCGCCGGAGAAGGCGACGGGCCGATGGGGCCCCGCGCAAGGCCCATCGGCCTGCTCGCACTCGGCGAAGACGGCGGGGCGGTCGACGTGATTCTCGCGTGGATCATGGGTTTCGACTGGCGCCGGATCCCCGTACTCGCGAACGCCATAGGCGAACTCGGCGGCGGGGTGGCGATCACACGCTTCGACGGCGACCCGGCACGACTCGAACTTCACTGGATCGACGAAGATGGAGAGCGCGACCTGCTGTTCTCGGATCTCGAACTCAACCTCGGTTTCGACGCCCACCCGGGCTGGGCTGGGCAGATCGAACGCGAGGTCCCCGCCGATCTCCGGAACGTCCGTTAGCGCGCCTGAAAGCCGATGATTTCAAAGCTGCAACGCCTCTACGATGCCCTCCCCCCAGCGGCCCAGGGTCTGGCGATTCGACTCGCCTCGTGGCGCATTCAAAGGCAGCGCTTCGGGGCCGAGTTTCACGCGGCGCTACGGGAGTTCGAGCGTCTCGACGGCGCCTCGCCCGACGAGGTCCGCGCCGACCAGGAACGCCGGCTGCAGGAAGCGGTGCAGGATGCGGCACGCCATGTCCCCTATTACCGCGAACTCTTTCGGCGCGAGGGCATCGACCCGTCGAGCATCCGAAGGGTCGAAGACCTGGTCCAGATCCCGCCCCTGGCAAGGGAAACCCTGCGCACCCAGCCCGAGGCGCTGATCTCCGAAGCGGTCCCGAAAAGAGAACAGCTCGAGGGACGCACCAGCGGATCGACCGGAACCGCGCTGCGCCTGGTCCACACGCGCGAGGCCCTGGCTGCGGAATACGCCGCCGCCTGGCGCCAACGCGGCCGCTACGGGCTGCACCTCGGAGACCGCTTTGCGGCATTCGGGGGTCGCGCGGTGGTTCCTCTTTCGCAGACGCAGCCGCCTTTCTGGCGCTTCGATCCAGTACGACAGCGAACACTCTATTCGCTCTACCACATGAGCCCAGAGAACCTCGACGCCTACTGCGCCGACCTCGCCAAGCCCGGCCACCGGTTCTGGCAGGGCTACCCCTCTTCGATCGCCTGGATCGCTTCACACCTCCTCGAGAAGCAGATCGACCTGGGCGATGCCGGTCCGACAGCGATTTTCACCTCCTCGGAAAGTCTGCTCGACAGCCAGCGACAGCGAATCTCGCTGGCGACAGGCGCCCCGATCGCCGACCGCTACGCCAACTCCGAACTCTGCGTCTCGATCAGCGAGCACCCCGACGGGGCCTACCGGGTCGACACCGAGGTCTGCGCCGTCGAAATCGATGCCCGCGAAAGCGGGGACGGATGGGTCCGCGGCGAGATCCTCGCCACCGGCTTCGCCAATCGGGCGATGCCGTTGATCCGGTATCGCACCGGCGACATCGCCACGCTGCGCGACGCTGCGGGCGGCGCGGCCCGGCCCGTGGTGGAGGCCATCGACGGGCGGATCGAAGATTATGTAGTCACACCCGATGGTCGGCGCGTCGGCCGGATGGACCACGCTTTCAAGGACACGCCGGGACTTCGAGAGGCCCAGATTCTCCAGCACGATCGCGACTCGATCCGGGTACTGCTGGTACCCATCGAATCTTTTGGAAAACAAGCGCGAGCCGTCGTCGAGGCGGAGCTTCGATCGCGCCTCGGCCATCGCATCGCGATCGAATTCGAAATTGTTGAAAAGATCCCGCGCCTGCCGAACGGAAAGTTCCGCGCGGTGATCTCGAAAGTCGGGAAGATCGACGTCCCCTG
>CAJXIC010000135.1 GCA_913054385.1 uncultured Pseudomonadota bacterium | reverse complement strand
GGGAAGGCAACAAAGCAACAACGTCCCCGGTCTCTGCGGCGCGCGGGCGGAGGGGCGGCGCTAGAGACGGATCACGGCGACGATGGCCGCGAGGCTGCCCGCCGTCGCAATCGCGTAGAGCGAGAGCGCTATGGGAGCGTCGTGATCGGCGCCCCCGTGGTCGATAAAGAGGTGCCGGATGTGGTGGGCACCCTTCCAGAGCGGGAGCGCCACGAGCGCCAGGATCACCAGTCGACCGACTGGGGTCGAAGCCAGCAGGTAGATCCGGCGATAGGAGAGCGCCTCGTCGGCCCCGGTGCCCACGATCCCCAGCGGCAACAGCACCCCGACCACCAGCAGCCAGCCGGTCAGCAGGATCGTCCCGATCAGGATCCCCTGCCCGAAGAGCAACCAGATGAGCGGCTCGAGTCGCAGCAGCAGGGCCTTCACGAGAAGATCGCCCCGGACAGGATGGCGACAAAGAGCGCGGTCACGCCGAGCCATACCGCGTAGAGGCCAGCCAGGATCACCGGGCGCGGCGGCGGCTTGGCCGGGCCGATCCTTGCGGGCTGCGACTTCGGAAAGAGTCGGAAGAAACGCACCGCCACGAACACCACCGAAACCAGGCAGAGAAGGTGAAAGGCGACGTAGGCGGGGTGGCTGAAAGAGGCCAGTTTCGCATCCCAGACGACTTCGCCCTGCCCCAGCGACCAGGCGGTTTCGAGCAAGCCGAAACCGATCAGCAGGTAGAGGACCCCCGTCCAGCCAAAGAGCGTGTAGACCCGCATCCGCGGGTGGGACGGCCACGAAGCCGGCTTCTGGGGAGGCGCCGTGCGCGTGCGACCGGGCTCTGCGGGGCTCATGGCGTCGGGATGCGCGGCGCGGGACATCACTCCTTCTCCCGTTTCACGACGAAGGAACTCGCCCAATCGACCACCGCGTTGAATTTCGCCTGGTTCACCGCGCCCGCCGGATCGACATTCTTGGGGCAGACCTCGCTGCACTCGTTGGCGTAGGAACACGAAAAGATCGTGCCCTCGCCGCGGAACACCGCGTTGCGCTCGTCTGCCCCCTCGTCGCGCGAATCCATGTTGTAGCGGTGGCCCAGAGCAATGGCCGCGGGGCCCAGAAATTCGGGGTCGGTGGCCACCACCGGACACGCCGAGTAACACAGCGTGCAGTTGATGCACATGCTGAACTGCTTGAAGGCCTGCAGATCCTCGGGGCTCTGGTGCTGGGGCCCCTCTTCGACTGCCCGCTCCTTCGCCTGGATGATCCACGGCTTCACCTTTTGGAACTTGTCCATGAAGCCGTCCATCTCGACCACGAGATCACGGATCGTCGGGAAGTTCGCCAGCGGTTCGATGGTCAGCGAATCGCCGTAAGACGAAAGCGCGGTCTTGCAGGTGAGCTTCGGCTCGCCGTTCACCATCATTCCGCAGCTACCGCAGACCGCCATGCGACAAGACCAGCGATAAGAGAGGCTGCCATCGATTTCGTCTTTGATGAAGTTGATCGCGTCGAGGACCTTCCAGTCCGACTGCACCGGGATTTCATACTCCTCGGTCCGCGGCTCGGTATCCCGGTCGGGATCGAAACGCGTGATCACGAATTTCTTCGTCCCTAAGCTCATCAGTACTTGCGCTCCTCGGGCTCCCAGTGACCGAGATGGACCGACTTCTTGTCGAGCCGCGGCCCTCCGGCCTCTAGGTAGCAAAGGGTGTGATGCATGAAATTTTCGTCGTCGCGAGAACTAAAGTCCCGGCAGGTGTGGGCCCCGCGCGACTCGAGGCGCGCCGCCGCAGAAACCGAAACGGCCTGGGCGACGTCCACCATGTTCTTCATCTCGAGCGCCGCGATCACCTCGGTGTTGAAGACCATCGAATCGTCGGACACGCGCAGATCGCTCGCGCGATCTTGAAGACTGGCCACGGTCTGCACGGTGGCCAGCATCGAGGCCTGCTCGCGGTAGACGCCGCAGCCCTCCTCCATCGTCGTGTTGAGTTCGCGCCGGATTGTCGAGATCTTCTCGCTGCCCTTTTTGTGCCGGCGCAGGGCGGAGACGCGAGCGGCCTCGGCTTCGGCCTGGGCCAGGAGTGCCGACTCGTTGCCTTCCGAACTCCCGCGCGAATACAAAACCGCATGCTGGGCGGCGCGTGCGCCGAAGACGAGACACTCGGTGAGCGAGTTCGAGCCCAGGCGGTTCGCCCCGTTCAGCGAGCCGCAGGCGGTCTCGCCAGCGGCGTAGAGACCCGGCAGGCTGGTCGCCCCGTCGATGTCGGTATCGACGCCACCCATCATGTAGTGCACCACGGGCCGGATCGGGATCGGCTCGGTGAGGGGATCGACGCCAGCATAGGTGCGTGCCAATTCGAGTACGAAGGGCAACCGCGCTTCGAGCTTCTCGCGGCCGATGTGCGTGAGGTCGAGGTGAACGAACTCGCCATAGGGACCGCTAATGCCCCGACCCGCCTCGATCTCCTGCACGACGGCGCGGGAGATCATGTCGCGCGGACCGAGTTCGGCCTTCTTGCCGACGCCGTAGTCGTAGGTGACGAGGAAACGATCGCCCTCGCTGTTTTTCAGCAGCCCCCCCTCGCCGCGCGAGGCCTCGGTGATCAGGATGCCCGTCCCGGGAAGGCCGGTGGGGTGGTACTGGACGAACTCCATGTCCTTCAGCGGCACGCCCGCGGCGGCCGCCAGCGCCATACCGTCGCCCGTCTTGATCCTGCCGTTGGTGGTGAAGGGGAAGATCTTTCCGGCGCCGCCCGTGGCGAGGATCACCGAGCGTCCGAGGATTGCTCGAACCTCTCCGCTGCGAATATCAAGAGCGCTGACCCCGCGAACGTTGCCGTCGTCCACCAGAAGCCTGGTCACGAAGTGTTCGTCGTAGCGGACGATGCGATCGAAGCGCATCGAGTGTTGGAAGAGCGTGTGGAGCATGTGGAAGCCGACCTTGTCGGTGGCGTACCAGGTGCGCTTTGTCGTCATCCCACCGAAGGCGCGGGTGGCCACGCTCCCATCCTCGTTGCGGCTCCACGGGCAGCCCCAGTGCTCGAGCCGGGTCAGCTCCTTCGGAGCCTCCTCGACGAAGTACTCGATCACGTTCTGGTCCCCGAGGAAGTCGGAGCCCTTCACGGTGTCGTAGCCGTGCATCTCGAGGCTGTCTTCATCCCGGGCCACGGCCGCCGCCCCGCCCTCGGCGGAAACGGTGTGGCTGCGCATCGGGTAGACCTTCGAAACCAGGGCCACCGAAATCTCGGGATCCGCCTCCACCGCGGCGATGGCGGCCCGCAAACCTGCGGCCCCGCCCCCCACGATGATGACGTCATGTCGGCAGACGTCGGTCACGGCCTTGAAAGCCTCCGGGTGGATGAGAGCGCCGATGGTGTACCGAATTCCGGGGGGTCGCGGTAGACACTCACCGGCCGAGCCCGGTCATTCGGCGGCGAGTCGCGGCTCCTGCTGGGTGAGACAGTGGATCGCGCCCAGACCCTGGACGAGATCCCGCGCCGGGACTGGAACGAGCGTCCGCCCGGGAATCACTTCGCGGAGGATCGCAGCGGCCCGCGCATCCTCCGGCAGCCCGAAGGTCGGCACCAGCAGCACCTCGTTGGCCAGGTAGAAATTCGCGTAACTCACCGGTAGCAGTGTCGAATCCGCCCCTCGAAGCTGGGGCGAAGGCAGCGCCACGAGCTGAAAGGTCCCGCCGTCGGCGCGCCGCGCAGCGGCCAGGCGCCGGTGATTCTCCCGCAGCACAGTGGCGTTGGGGTCCTGTGGGTCGTCGCAGAGCGCGTAAACCACGACGTCTGGGGCCACGAAGCGGCACAGGTCGTCGACGTGGCCGTCGGTGTCATCGCCGGCGAGGCCGCTCGCGAGCCACACCACCTGGGTCGCCCCGAGGGTGCGTGCCAACCCGGCCTCGATCTCGGCGCGCGTGCGCGGGCCGCGGTTGGGATTGAGCAGGCAGGATTCGGTCGTCAGCACGGCGCCGGCGCCGTTCCCCTCGACGGAACCCGCTTCGAGCACGAACCCGGCTTCGAAGCGCTGCACCCCGAGCACCTCGGCGATGCGCTCGGGCAGCGCGTTGTCGCGATCCCACGGCGGGTACTTCTCGCCCCAGGCGTTGAAGCCGAAATCCACGAGCGCGAGCTCGGCCGCGTTCGTGCCCTCACGCGTCAAGAAGACGGGGCCCGTATCGCGAATCCAGGCGTCGTCGGTGGGAATCTCGAAGCAGCGGACGTCGGCATCGCGGGAAACCCCGGCGGTGCGCAGCTGACGCATCACACGCTCGGCCCCCGTCGCGCCCTGGACGACGATCCGCACCCCCTCGACCTCGGAGAGGATTCGTACGATGCGGGCGAAGCTGGACTCGACGGCTTCGAGCCGACCCGGCCAGGTATCGACGTTGTGGGGCCAGGCCAGCCAGGTCGCCGCGTGGGGCTCCCATTCGGCTGGCCAGCGGAAGCCGCTGGCGGCGGGCCCTTTTTCGAGGTCAGTCGTCAAGGAGCGAACGAAGCGCGCCGTAGGCGTCGACGCGACGGTCGCGCAAGAAAGGCCAGTCGCGGCGGGTGGCCTCGACGAGAGAGAGATCACACTCGACCACCAGGACCTGTGAATCGTCAGCAGAGGCCCGCGCCAGCACCCGGCCCCTTGGATCGCACACGAAGGACTGGCCGAAGAAGCGAATGCCGGCGTCGGGGGCGTCCCCGGTCGGCTCGAAACCGACGCGATTCACCGCGGCTACGAAGACACCGTTGGCGATGGCGTGCCCGCGCTGCACGGTCTCCCAGGCGTCGTGCTGGGCGCGGTCTTCGTCCTCGCCCAGATCGAACTGCCAGCCGATCGCCGTCGGGTAGATCAGGATCTCCGAGCCGGCCAGCGCGCTCGCCCGGGCCGCCTCGGGGAACCATTGGTCCCAGCACACCAGCGGACCGATGCGCGCACGACCGGTCTCGACACAGGGAAAGCCGAGATCGCCCGGCGCGAAATAGAACTTCTCCTGGTAGAGCGGGTCGTCGGGGATGTGCATCTTGCGGTAGACGCCCACACGTTCCCCGTCGGGGCCAAAAATCAGCGCCGTGTTGTGGTGCAGGCCCGGGGCGCGGCGCTCGAAGATCGATCCGACCAGCACGACGCCATGGGCCGCCGCACGCTTCGAGAGCCACTCGGCGGTGGCGCCGCCCAGCGGTTCGGCAAGGTCGAAGTGGGCGGTGTCCTCGCGCTGGCAGGGATAGCGGTGCGCGAAGAGTTCGGGCAGACAGATCACTTCGGCGCCGCGCGCCGCGGCGTCGGCAATCGCGTCCGCCGCTCCCGCCAGGTTTCGTGTGGGGTCCTCCCCGACCGCGAGCTGCACCAGCCCGAGGGACAGCGGGCGCCCGCTCGCCGCGCGGCGCGCGTTCGCGGGCTCGGGATCTTCTCTTGCCATGGCGCGGTCTTAGACCAGCCTCGACTCGCCTGCAAGAACTCGCCCCCGGGGAGCAAGGCAGACCCCTTTCGCGAAGCGCCCGGCCCCGGAAGACTCGTGACCGGGTCTGTCACGCGCATCCCCGAACTTCGGCCCCACTCACTACCAGTGCCCCCGCTCAACGCTTCCCGCCGGGATATCCACCTCGAGATCCATCTGCGCATCGCCCCGGAAAGAAACCCCCACTCGACGAGGAACCCCCAGTGCCCCAACCCCGTCCCGAACAGCTCCCCCTCTACCCACTTTTCGAACCGCGCACGCCTCGTGCCGGTGCCCGCGAGGGCGCCGCGTTGCCGGCTCCGCGAAGGGGGCTGTCCAACTGGCTCGAGTCGCTGGTGGTGATGGGGAGCGTCATCGTTTTCGGCCTCGCCTTTACGGCGCTCGAAGCGCGCTGGCAGACCGAGTCGCGCCGCCCCACACTTTCGCCTGCGCCCATGGCCGCAGCGAGCGGAGCGAGACTGCAGCGCCCACCCACCCCGAAAGCCACCACCGAAGATGCCTCCAGAGCCCCCGAACACGCGCTGGCTGATCGACGGCTACAACGTGATGCACGCCGGGGCCCTGCGTCCTCCTGAGCGCGACCACTTCTGGAAGCCCGCGCTGCGCGAGCGCCTGGTGCAGCGGCTCTTGCCGCTGGCGGGCTCGGCCCTCGAGGTCTGGATCGTCTTCGACGGCGAGCACGAGGGCGATCATCCCGTGGCAGACGGTCCCGCGAATGTCCGGGTGATTTTCGCCCGGAGTGCCGACGACT